>CADCPL010000096.1 GCA_902803305.1 uncultured Lachnospiraceae bacterium | reverse complement strand
TATCCCCTTTGCAAGGAGCCGATCATACAACCCTTTCATACCTTTCATAAGAATAAAGACCGTATCTCCTTCATATACCTTAAACCCCAGATCAGAAAGCGCTTCGTACAGAAACCTGCGTTCTTTACGGATATACCGGACTGACCGCTCCATATAGTCAGAAGTATTCAGTATGCCGGAACATACCTTGATGAGCGAAGCCGCGATCGACGAGATGTTCCATTCCGGAAAAAACGGTATAAGCGTTGATATGTTTGGTTTGGTTGACATAACATATCCCATCCGTATACCCGGAAGAGCAAAACATTTCGTATATGAACTGACGATATACACGTTATCAAACCTCTTCAGGATATCCCCGCTTTTCATCGGATCATTCAACGATCTGTCCGAAAGAAGATAAAAACTCCTGTCATACAATACTGTTATATAACATGTGTTTGCTTTTTCCAATATTGTATACAAAGTCCGCGGATCAGCGGTTTTTCCGGTAGGATTGATCGGGTCCTGTAAGAACAAAATATCAATATCACTTGTTATCGTATCTAGTATGTCACCCGTGAGTTCAAAGTCATTTTCCTCTTTCAGAAAAGCCCTTTTTACATCGCACCCTTGCCACGGACCAAGAGCATGTTCATAGCCGCTGTAGCACGGCTCGATAAGAAGGGCCTTCTTCGGTGCCGTCATGGACGTTATCGCTGCTATGATCTCCGAAGCACCGTTTCCGGCATATACGCACTCACCGGTAAGTCCGTTGGCTGAAGCTATGGCCTCCCTAACATCTTTTTGTGCCGGATCCGGATAATACCGCGCATTATCCAGGCCTTCATTCACAGCTGTCTTTATCCTGTCCTCTGTCTCCTTATCCGGCGGATATGGGTTCAGATTCACCGAAAAGTCGATATCAACTCTGTTATTATATATATCACCGCCGTGCATACTGCCTCCGCCCCAAACATAAGGTATACCGCAAGTTTTATATCATCCGGTCGTACCGGCCTTGTTTCATCTCCGATAAACGGTTTTTTTACAAGAACTCCCCCGTAATACGAGTCTCCCCCGAGCCTTATTCCCAGTGCTCCCGCACATACACTTTCCGTTTGAGCCGAATTTGGGCTCTTATGCCGTCTTCTGTCACGTCGCCATATGCGATATGCACTGTATGCACTGTATTCTTTCGAAAAAAAGCCGTAAACGCCCGCAGAAGCTATCATAAACAATGCACAAAGCCTCGAAGGGATATAATTTGCCGCGTCATCAATGACGGCCGCCGCTTTTCCGAAATATTCATACCGGTCATTCCTGTATGCGAGCATGGAATCCATTGTATTGATAGCCTTGTATACAAAGCCTCCGACCGGCCCCAATAATGCAGTATATATGAGCGGTGCCACAACCCCGTCAGATGTGTTCTCCGCTACCGTCTCAACAGCTGCCCTTGTTATTCCGTCTGTATCAAGTTTCTGTGTATCTCTCCCCACGATCATTGAAAGATCATGCCTTGCTTTTTCGGTGTCAGCCGCTACAAGATCGGAATAAACCTTCATACTCTCGTTTCTGAGGCTCCCCGCTGCAAGGATGAAGTATGTCATCACAGTCTCGATGATGATCCCAAACCGCGAATCTAATCTATAACTTGCACATGCGAGAAGGAGTGATGTTGCCGCAACTGTCAGGATCACAACGAAACACAGAAAACTTCCCGAAATAACGGCCACTCTGCCTTCTTTTCTGTACAACATCCGCTCCAGCCTTGCGATCAGGCTTCCAATGAGTCTTATCGGATGAATAAACACCTGCGGATCCGGTATCACGATATCAAGTATTATTGCCACCGACAAAGCGGTCATATGACAGATCATGTATTCCTTCATCATACTCGAACCTCAGTGTATATCCTTCAAGATTCCCGGCCTGGAAATCGTAGTAATCCTTCCCCGTAAGGTGACTCATTATCGCCATGATGTTTCCGCCGCAGCATACGATCAGGAGTTCTTTCGCATCTGCTGCCGAACGTAGCGAATCGAAAAATGCGTTTACGCTCCTTTTTATGAACTCATCCTTTGACTCTCCTCCGGGAGGTGCCAAAAGCTCCCCGCTTATCCAGTCCCTATAATCCTTAAGATCCTTCAGTTCATCGTATGTCTTTCCTTCGAAGGATCCGAAATCGATCTCCGAAAGGCCCTCCTCGATCCGGACATCGTATGAGGGCAGTAGAGTATACGCGGTGCTAAGGCACCTCTTCAGTGGTCCGGAAATGACAAACGGATCTGTAATGATATTTTGTATATCCTCTGCCACTCTACACACTCGTGCTTTTTCGATATCAAGTGTATCCTCATCCGTCCTGCGTCCGATATATCTTTTTTCTGCATTACCTGCTGTTGCGGCATGTCTTATGAGTATACATGTTTTCATGATACAACAGGCGGAAATACAAGCATTGCCAGCGCCAGAACCGTACACGCAACAGTTTCGCTAATGACTATAAAGTACCCGCATGTGTCGCCCGATACACCTCCGAAGTTTTTCATGACCATCCTGTTATACAGGACGGTAACTATGAAGAACGATACTATCAAAACTGCCGCATATATTATATTGTAGTATGCCGAAGCTGCCAGTACAGCAATAATGTATACGGCCAGCACTATCACATCCGTGTATTTTGTACCGGCTACTTCCGAAGCAAGCATACCTTCCTTTGAACCTGTCAGTGAGATCGATGTAAGCCCGGCCATTGCTCTTGATATAACAAAGATGCCTCCCATATAGAGGATCACCGGAGTATCCTTTACCGACTGTATATACATTATCTGACCGGCGGAAAACAACATGAACAGGATGGCTGTTATAAGTCCTGTAACCGCGAAGCTTCCCACATGTGCATCTTTTAGTATCTCTATCTTCTTCTCCCTGTCTGCGTATGACCTGAGTGCGTCTGTCGTGTCCATAAATCCGTCGACATGAAATCCTCCGGTCACAACAAGCGGGACAACGGTTATGAGTACGGATGCGGCGAAAGTGGGGCAGCCAAGCAGATGGAGCAGATAGGACAGCCCATACAAAACGGCCGCGATCACGGCTCCCACAAGCGGAAGGAACGTGATGGCCCCTTCATAATCCGCTTCTGACGATAAACGCGGCATGGGGATCCTTGAGTAAAGCGAAAAAGCCGCGATCATCTTTTTTATGATCTTCATCTAGTGCCCTCCTTATACTTGAACCTCAGCTTGAGAAAACAATCTGATAACAGCGTTGACTTCGTGAAGCAGCCTCTTATACAGCGTGGTTTCGGCATCATCCGTATCTTCAGGTTCATATTCCGACGATACGACTATAAGAGAGGCGACCTCATCGTCAAGCCGTTTTACCTTATCCGTTACATAATCCACAAAACCGCGGGCAGCCTGTTCATCACCATTCATAAGCCGCGGATACCAGTCTTCTTCATGCATGGCATTACCTACAAGGTTTGCCATGCATTCGAGCAATATCACGCTGTTTTTCGGATCCTCGATAAGACCCGGCGCTTCTTCTATACGATACGGTATCTCTATGGTAGTAAAACCTTTGCCGTCCCGCATATCCCTGTGCTTTTTTACCCGGGATATCCCCTCATCATCAAGCACCTTCATCGTTGCAAGATAATAAGGCACAAGCCCGGTATTAAGGGCAAGTTCTTCGGCCTTTATGCTTTTTCCGCTGTTTGGGCTGCCGATAACGGCGATCATACATTAAACCTCTCGTATCTGTCTATATCGGTTTCTTCAAAACGCGTCCCGTCCCTGTAAACTGACATTATCATATCGAGCATCGTAAACAGCAGCACGGCCCCGGTTCCCTCACCGAGTGCCATGTCCGCATCTATTACCGGAAAAAGGCCCATGACGGAAAGTGCCGCCGTTGCCGCCTCTCTTCCTTTATGAGATGCTATCATGTACCTTTCGCAGCCGGGTGCGATATAATATGCAGCAAGAGCTGCTACTGCACTTACCGCGCCGTCTATAACGACAGGGACATGATTTTGCGCTCCTCCGATGAACACTCCCGCAAGACCGGCCAGATCCAGGCCGCCGACCTTGGCAAGAGCCGCAAATGCGTACTCCCTGTCAGGCTTACCCGGGCAACTGTCAAGGCTGTGAAACTTAAGAGCAGATTCGATAACGTGTGTTTTTCTTTTCAGTCCCTCGTCACTTAGTCCCGCACCTCTTCCGGTAACGGACTTCACATCAGCTCCCGTAAGTGCACAGAAAAGAGCCGTGGAGCTTGTTGTGTTTCCGATACCCATCTCTCCAGTTGCTATGATATCAAAACCCTGACAGGCGCATGAGACCGCCATATCTATCCCCGTTTGTATCGCATCAAGGCACTGCCGGCTCGTCATGGCGGGCTCTTTTGATATATTCCCGGTCCCTCTTGCGATCTTTCGGTCAAGTACACCCTCTATTCTTTCATCGCAGTCTATCCCTATATCCACCGGGAAGATCTTCACAGGGCAGACGTAAGTCATGGCGCCGACCGAGCTTTTGTTTTTTCCCATAAGAGCGGCAACTTCCGCCGTGACCGACCTGTCTGTCTGCGAAACTCCTTCATCTACCACTCCGTTATCAGAACACATTATGACAAGACATTTATTCGAAATGTCGGGCATAACCTTTCCACGGATCGCAGCGATCCGGCAGATGATATCCTCAAACCTTCCAAGCCCGTCGACAGGCTTTGCCAGACTGTCGAATCTCTCTTTAGCGCGGCTGTATATGGGAGCCGATGGCTCGTCTATCCTTACGTCAAACAGCTTACTCTCCGTCATTACCCATTATCCTGTAAATCCTGTCCATATCAAGACTTCCCCGTATCAGATCCGCCAGGCGGTCATACTGCTGCCGTTTATACTCATCCTGACCGATGACATGCGAAACATCAACTTCTTTTCCGATCCTGTCCGCCACCGAAGTGATCAATGCGCATGCCATCTCGCGGCTGTCAAACAGCCCGTGGACATACGTGCCGTATACATTTCCGACGCAGCATCCGCTGCCCGACGTGAACTCGGACACTTCGGCAACCGCCGTGCTCTTTCCCATATGTATCTCATAGCCGCTGATCCTGCATCCCTTTGCATTTGATAATACACCGGTAGGCTCCGATAAATACCCTTCATACAATGTGACCGTTTTTTCCGTCGCCATCACCGTTTCAACAGGAAGAAGCCCGAGCCCGTCACAGCGCCCGCCGCATTCGCTGTTTTCCGGATCCGATATCGCCTGCCCAAGCATCTGATATCCCCCGCAGATCCCTATGATGACCGTTCCTTTGCCGGCTTCTTTTATTATCCTGTCGGAAAATCCGGTATCCCTAAGCCATCCCATATCTTCTATCGTGTTCTTGCTCCCGGGTATCACAATGATATCAGCTTCACCCGTTTGGGAGGGAGCCGATATGAATCTGACCGATACGTCTTCTATCTGGTCAAAAACATCAAGATCGGTGTGGTTTGAAATATGCGGAAGCTTTATGGCAGCGATGTCTACAGCCTTTCTTTCTCTTGCGTCAAAACGCTCCGTCAGCGAATCTTCATCATCTATACGAAGGTCAGCATAGTGCACCGTTCCGAGTACCGGACACGCGGCACGCTCCTCGAGCATCTTTATACCGGGTTCAAGCAGCGCCTCATCCCCCCTGAACTTATTTATGATAAGGCCCTTAATGCGTCTTCTTTCTCCCTCCTCAAGAAGATCGAGCGTCCCGAGGAGCTGTGCGAAGACTCCGCCTCTGTCTATATCCCCGACAAGAAGAACCTTGGCATCCGTCATTTCTGCAAGACCCATGTTCACTATATCGTTTTCTTTCAGGTTGATCTCCGCCGGAGAGCCGGCCCCTTCTATGACTACTATATCGTACCGGCTTCTC
>CADCPL010000095.1 GCA_902803305.1 uncultured Lachnospiraceae bacterium | reverse complement strand
TGCCGTAAGAAGTATAACGGGAGACTTGCTCGGATTTCCGAGTCTGCGCAAAACTTCCAGGCCGTTAAGGCCCGGAAGCATAATATCAAGAAGTATCAGATCATACGTATTGTCCGTTGCAAGCTGCAGCGCCTCACGTCCGTCACCGCTTTTGGTCACCTCGTATCCTTCGTGGACCAGTTCGAGTTCCACGAAACGCGCCAGCTTTTCTTCGTCTTCTACTATCAGTATATGCGGCATCATAATTTGTTGTATTCCTCTTTAACCTTGTCTGCAGCCTCGGAAGCTTTCTCGCACACGTTATTTGCCATCTTCATCTTATCCGGGCCCTGGAAGCTGTACTTGCATCCGAAGAAAAGTGCGATCACCATAAGTATGAGCGTTACATGCCATGTGAAGATGAGGATCAGGATGAATGCCCATATGGGGATGTTCACGATCGGCTCTTCATCTTTCTCGATGACAAAATAGTTCTCACATGACTTGTGCCAAAGAGCCTTAAGCTTGTCTGTAAATGCGTTGCCGCGCTTTTTCTCTTCCCTGCTCTCGGGCTGATCCACAACGATAAGATCCGTTGCTTCCTTTTTCGTGGAAAAGCTTTCCGCTCTCGTCTCGGCCTTACCCTGCTTCTCCAGGAGGATCATCGCATCAAGAAGATCTCCGTTCGCCTCATCAAGAGCTGCCTTTGCTTCCTCGAATGTAACGTTTGCCTTTTCTCTGAGTTTTTCAACCTTTTCAAAAGTATCCATTTTCTACCAACCTTTCTCAATATGTGTTGTAAGGGATTTCGTGGCCCCCTGTTGCAACATATATTATCGAAAGATCATTAACCGGTCTTTTAGGGTTCATTAAAAGATCATTAAAACAAGATTATCATTCTTCGGGCTCAACTATCGCTATATGAACGTCATCAAGCTGCTTTTTGTCAACCGCCGAAGGTGCTCCCATCATAACATCCATCGCCATCTTGTTCATCGGGAACGGGATTATCTCACGGATGCTCTCCTCTCCTGCGATCAGCATTACCATCCTGTCAACTCCGGGAGCGATGCCGGCATGCGGCGGAGCTCCGTAACAGAATGCGTTGTACATTGCCGGGAACTTGGCTTTGACATCTTCCTCTCCGAGTCCCACAAGGGAAAATGCCCTCACCATTATCTCGGGATCATGGTTTCTTACGGCACCGGATGACAGCTCCACACCGTTACATACAAGATCATACTGATATGCAAGTATCTTAAGAGGATCTTCCTCCTCGAGTGCTTTCATACCGCCCTGAGGCATGGAGAAAGGATTGTGGCAGAACTCGAGCTGCCCCGACTCCTCTCCGATCTCGTACATCGGGAAATCAACGATCCAGCAAAATTCGTAGCAGTCTTTTTTCATATGTCCTTCGGCAGCGGCCCCGAGGAGTTTTCTGAGTACTCCGGCAGTCTTGAGCGCATCCGACTTTTTGCCCGAGGTAAGGCCGACGAAATATCCGTTCTTAAGGTCAAGTGCCTTGATGACCTCATCCTTTTTATCCTGCAGGAACTTTGCTATGCCGCCGACTATCTCGCCGTTTTCATCTATCTTGAACCAGTATGATTTGTTTCCGCTGATCACTTCGGTATCAGCCGCGATCTTGTCTATGACTTTTCTCGTTGCATTAAAATCGCTGACCACGATCGCCTCAACGGTCTGTCCGTCAAAAGGTCCGAACCCGGTACCCTGCATCAGATCGGATACATCGGTAAGCGTAAGGTCTATACGAAGGTCCGGCTTGTCCGAACCGTATGTTTCCATCGCATCTGTGTATGATATCCTCTTAAAAGGTGCCTTTGAAGCGCTGTGGTATACTCCGTATTTTGCAAAGATCGGCGGAAGCACATCCTCCATCACCGCAAACACGTCTTCCTGTCCGGCAAATGCCATCTCCATGTCGAGCTGGTAGAACTCACCCGGAGATCTGTCTGCTCTTGCATCCTCATCCCTGAAGCACGGCGCGATCTGGAAATACCTGTCGAACCCGCTCGTCATCAGGATCTGCTTGAACTGCTGCGGTGCCTGCGGAAGCGCATAGAATTTACCGGGATGGTTTCTTGACGGCACAAGATAATCCCTTGCTCCCTCGGGTGACGAGCACGTCAGTATAGGCGTCGTGATCTCGAGAAAATCATGAGACGTCATGCTGTTTCGAAGCTCTGACACTATCCTGCTGCGAAGCACTATCTTATCGCGTACCTCGGGATTTCTAAGATCGAGGTAACGATACTTAAGCCTTACTGCCTCATCGGCTTCCTTAGACCTGTTTATCTCAAACGGCAGCTCATTGTATATGCACTTTCCGAGCACCTCGATGCTCTCGGGTACAACCTCGATATCACCTGTGGGGATGTTACCGTTTTTGTTGGACCTCTCCCTTACCGTGCCTGTTACGGACAGAGTCGATTCGTTGTTGATGCCCGCAAGGCTGTTCATCATCTCCTCAGTCTCGACAACGACCTGGGTGATGCCGTAGAAATCACGGAGTATCAGAAAGCCGAGATTCTTGCTCACCTTTCTCATATTGTCGTACCAACCGACGATCGTGACCTTTTCGCCGACGTTGTCGATACGCAGCTGACTGCAGTTATGTGTTCTTGATTGTGTCATAATGTACCTCGCTCTTATATATTTTTTTAAGGACGCTTGCCTGTTATTTCTGTGGCTTGTAAGTCATAGGCAGGAACAACAGCAGCATCGGGAACAGTTCCAGTCTTCCTGCGAGCATGTCAAACATAAGGACATACTTGGCAAAGATCGAGAATTCGGAGAAATTCCCGCACGGACCTACCATATCAAGTCCGGGACCTATGTTGTTGAATGTTGCTATGACCGAAGTTATCGTAGTAGTAAAGTCCTTGCCGTCAAGTGCAACAAGCAGTATCGATGCGGCAAAGATCGTCGTGTATGTCAGGAAATATACATTAATGCCTCGAAGTACGGCATGTTCTATCGGCTTGCCCTCGAACTTCAGTATCTTGACGCTCCTCGGATGGACAAAATGCTCGAGCTCCTTGCGGATCGTCTTGAAACCTATCACGATACGGCTGACCTTCATTCCTCCGGCGGTCGAACCTGCACAGCCGCCTATGAACATGACAACGAGCAGCATTATCCTTGAAAATCCGGGCCACTTGTCAAAATCCGAGATCGCAAAACCCGTGGTCGTCATGACCGATGCCACATTGAAAAAGCTGTGCCTCAGGCCTTCTCCGAAGCTTCCGAACACGTTACGGATGTTTATGGCTACCGCTATCGTTGCAACGGCATATATACCAAGGTATGACAGCACTTCCTCCGACTTTAGCGCGTCCTTCCACTTTTTTGCCACCATAAGGAAATAAACGTTGAAGTTTGCACCGCATATGATCATGAATATCGTTATAACGGTCTGCTGGAGCGGCGTATATGAAAAACATCCGTTGTTCCTTATCGCAAAGCCTCCGGTACCTACGGTTCCGAATGAGATCACGCTCGCTTCATACACCGACATCCCTGTCAGGATCAGCACTATGATCTCGGCAAATGTGATCGCGATGTAGATCTGATACAGTATCTTTGCGGTTGTCTTTACTTTGGGAACGAGCTTTCCGACCGACGGACCCGGGCTTTCAGCCCTCATCAGATATATGCTGTCGCCTGCTGCCTCGGGAAGGATCGCAAGAACAAACACCAGTATCCCCATTCCGCCTACCCAGTGGGTAAAGCTCCTCCAGAACAGTATTCCCTTCGGAAGGCTTTCCACCTCGGTAAGTATGCTGGCTCCGGTCGTGGTAAATCCCGAGATCGTCTCGAACAGCGCATCGGTAAATCCCACATGAGCTGCACTAACCCAAAGAGGGATGGCTCCGAATATCGACATGAATATCCAACTGAGTGCGACCGCCATTATACCTTCTCTTGTGTAGAACGACATATTGGCGGGATGCTTCCTGCTGAGCAGATATCCTGTTACAAAAGTCGCAACGGCGCAGGCTACGATGACCAGCCCCGACTTTTCCATATATATGAGTGAAACAAGCGCGGGCACGAGCAGCAGTACTGCTTCTATGCGAAGCACTCTGCCGACAAAAAATGCCACCATCTTTTTATTCATGCAAGAATATCCTCCAGATCGTTGATCACGCGTCCTGCGCTGACTATAACGACCAGATCATCCTTTTCTATCGTGCTCTGACCGCTGGGGATTATGACTTTCTTATCCCTGGTTATGCACGCTATTATCACGTCCGGCTTGAGCGACAGTTCCATAAGTGGCTTGCCGACTATCGCCGAGTCGTTCCTTACCCTGAACTCGAGAGCCTCGGCTCTTCCCTTTGCTATCTTATACAGTGTCTCAACATTACTTCCCTTACTGTTATTGAGAGCACGTACGAACCTTACGATATGGTTGCTCGTTATGCTGTTCGGATTGATGATGCTTCCTATATCAAGCCTAGCGATGACTTCTTCAAATGTGATCCTGTTGATCTTGGTAAGGAGCTTCGCCTTGCTCATTTCCTTTTCATACAGCGACAGAAGAATGTTCTCCTCGTCTATGCCGGTAAAGTTGCCGACTGCGTCAACGACTGCAACGCCTTCTTCATCGAGCAGCTGCTTGTCCGTGCCGTCGCCGTTTATGATCACGGCCTGAGGCAGCATTTCTGAGAGCTGCTGGCACCGCTCGAAGTCTCTTTCTATTATTTTGACGCTTATCTTCGTCTCTTCAAGCTTCTTGGCAGCATAGTAGCTCATCATACCGCCACCGATCAGCATGATCGACTTGATGGAATTTGATATCTTGGCACCGCTGGCCTTGAAGAACGCAAGAGCCACGGAATGCGGTGCGATAAAAGATACTATGTCTCCCGCAACGAGCGTAAAATCTCCGTGAGGTATGTGAAGCGCTTCTCCGCGTTCTACCGTGCAGATAAGGACTTTGCAGTGAAGCTTCGAATCTATTTCGGAAAGTCTGATGCCGTCAAGCTCCGAACCTTCAGGAACGCTTATCTTGATGAGTTCGACACGTCCCCTGGCAAAAGTATCCACCTTCATTGCGGACGGGAACTTGATTATCCTTGCTATCTCGGATGCCGCTGCAAGCTCAGGGTTGATGACCATCGAAAGGTTCAGTTCGTCCCTGATATAGCGCATCTCATTGTAATACTCGGGATCACGTATCCTGGCTATCGTCTGGCAGTTTCCGGCTTTCTTGGCGATCAGACAGCACAGGAGGTTCAGCTCATCGGAGTTCGTCGTAGCGATGAGAATGTCCGAATCCTGTACTCCGGCCTCGCGCTGTGTTGATATGCTCGCGCCGTTTCCTTCAACGCCCATGACGTCGATCCTGTCGGACAGGTACTTGAGCTTTTCCCAGTGTCTGTCGATTATCGTGATGTCATGACCTTCCTCATTAAGATGCTCCGCAAGAGTGGATCCTACTTTGCCGCATCCGACTATGATGATCTTCATTATCTACCTCACAAAAATTGAGAGTCGGAACAGAGACTGTCCCGACTCCTTAAGTCTATGATACAAACCTTATCAGCTTATAGGTATTTCTGTAGAGCCAACATCCTGGAATGTTGAATAATTATCGTGTACCGTAAGCGTGAGCGGGCTGGTCTGATCGGAAAGTTTGAACGCATAGCAGCATTCAACCGACTGTCCTCCGGAAACCTGCATATCCTTGTTGGATATCTCCGCCGGAGCATCCGTAAGATTTGCATCTTCCGGACAATCTACACCGTTCTGCTTAACACTTGCCGGGAATACTGCGCTCATTGCAAGCGGTGTATCCGTCTTGTTGACAAATGTGAAGTACACGAGCGCTGCCGTTTCATTATTGGCATCCATAACGAGCTGAACCTTTGTACACGTAAGTGAAAAATCATTGCTCTCCACGTTTACGCCGTTCGAGCCCGATGAAGCTTCCTGCGCCTCCCCGGCGCTCGCTGACGTGCTGTCGCTATCTACTATCTTGGATTTCAGTACAAAGAACAGCGCAAGTAAGGCGATGAATACAACTATCTCAACCCCGAGTATTATAAGACTCGTTGTGTCGTTCTTCTTGCGTCTTCCGCCGCCGCTCCTTGATCTTGACCGATTTCCCGAAGGTTCTCTCCTCTGAGCAGGACGAGCACTTCTTTCGCGGACCTCTTCATCCTGAAACTCAAAATCCAGATCTAAATCTCTAGGCATAATAAGACTCCTTTACTCCCTGTGTATATTTACAAGGTAAACACTTCATTATATTTTATTATCATTATACCGAAAAATCAAGTAATAAAAGCATTTCAGAGCCCGAAGGCCACTACGGCATACTTAATTCCGTTGCATTTGAAGCACGATGCGCCGATTGACTGGTACTTTTCGGTAAAGATGAGGTTACGCGATATCGGATCCCTCTTTATCATGATATCAACGACTTCTTCGGCTTTCTGATTGTTGATGCACAGCATCTCCGCCTTGAAATGTTCGGGAGCCAGGCTGTAGAACGGAAGCCCGTTCGGTCTCGTATGGGAATAACTTGCTGCCAGCTCACGCGTCCTTCTGTCTGCGCACGTTGACAGGCTCTTATTCGAGATAAGCGGCTTGTACCCGAGATCCGTTCTTGCCTTATTAATTGCGGTTATGATCTCGGTCCCGAATGCGCTGTCACTCTCTCCGTTAATGTAGATACAACACTTTCCGACATCAAACTCCTCCGGGGTGATGTAAGGCGTAGGCTCCGGAGTAGGTGTTGCGTTCGGATCTTCAGTCGGGGAAGGAGAAGCGTCATCCGAAGCGGATCCTTTGTCCCTGAACGGATATTCGCTCTCATCCGAATTCTCCATTGAAGATACGAACATATCATCCGTATCATCGATAACAGCAGGTGCAGGTGTTGCGGTCGGTGTTGCCGTCGGCTGGTTAGTCCCGTTTACAGAAGCAATCTCGGATCGTACATAATCCTCGTAGTCGTCCTTCGGCGGGTTCTCTTCCTGTGCGGCGGCCTCTTCCTTATCCGCTCCTTCCTGCTCCTCGCCGGAACAAGCCGTAAATGCGAGACAGAATACGAGCAATATGCTTATCAAAAAAGTCCACTTATTTCTCATATGTGTATATTTTACCTCTGCTCTATTTCAGTTTTCCGGGCGTAAAAAGGGTGACCAGCTTAAATATCGGATTCTCAAATCTCCTCTTTACCCTAACCAGTTCCTTTCTGATCTCTAACCCTTGCGGACACTTGGTTTCACACTTGCCGCACTTAACGCACTGGGATGCCATCGACGTCTCATTCTTCATAGCCGTGCACATGTAATACTCTCTCATGCCATTGGAATATCCGTCTATGTGAGATGAATTAAATATCCTGAAGCACCCCGGTATGTCAACACCCATCGGACAGGGCATACAGTAGCCGCAGCCCGTGCATCTGATGTTTGCTTTTGATTCGATCTCGGCAATAACCTTCTCGTATGTGTTCATTTGATCATCGCTCAGAGTTCCCGGTTCCATGTCGGATGCTATGCGGATGTTCTCTTTTACCATCTCCATGGAATTCATACCGGACAGGACCGTTGTTACCTCCGGCTGATTCCACAGCCATCTGAGTCCGAACTCCGCCGTTGACCATCCGGGTGTTGATCTCTTTATGATCTCGACTGCTTTCTTCGGAAGAGCGTTTACAAGACGTCCGCCGCGAAGGGGCTCCATTATTATCACGGGTATCCCCATCGAAGCAGCCTCTTTCAGGCCACGCACTCCCGCCTGTGTGTTCTCATCAAGATAATTGTACTGTATCTGGGCAAATTCCCAGTCATATTCATGAAGGAGCTTTATGAACATTTCCGAAGAACCGTGATATGAAAATCCGACCCTCCTTATGAGTCCCTTGCTCTTTTTTTCCTCGAGCCATTTATCGATGCCCCGCTCACACAATGCATGCCACGTCTTCACATCCGGGAGCATATGCATGAGATAATAATCGATATGATCCGTACGAAGGCGCGATAATTGCTCATTAAAGTGCTTTTCGGCATCCTCTGTGGACTTCATATGATAGTGCGGCATCTTGCTCGCTATATTTATCCGGTCGCGAAGTCCCGTCTTTTCAAGTATCTTACCGAGTACTTCCTCGTTTCCCGGATAGAGGAATGCGGTATCAAAATAATTGACGCCGTTTTCCACCGCATACCGAAGTTCTCTCTCGATCTCGTCATGATCGAACCCGTTCCCCTTCTTGGGAAACCTCATGCACCCGAATCCGAGAGCCGACAGACCATCCTTATTATTGACCCCTCTGTAATTCATAAATTCTTCTCTCCGTTTACTACCAACATCTGCTTCGCGGATGTCGCCTTGACTCGATCGCTTCGCGATCAAGTCATTCT
>CADCPL010000094.1 GCA_902803305.1 uncultured Lachnospiraceae bacterium | reverse complement strand
TCTTCCGCTATCGCCGTTGCATTTATCACATACAGTCTTACCTTTTTCTTGGCAAGAAGCCTCTTTACTCTGTTTGGAAGTTCACTCTCAAGTTCCTCATCGGACCATGTACAGTTGAGCAGGAACTTTCCGCCTTTTTTCACTTCATCCGCAACATCGTAATGCTTGATGAAGCTCTGGTTATGGCATGCAACTATATCGCCTGATTTTACGTAGTAGCTTCCTCTTATCGGCTTCTTGGAAAATCTCAGGTTGGACTTCGTGACGCCGAATGATTTCTTGGCATCATATTCAAAGTAAGCCTGTGAATACATGTCGGCAAGATCACCGAGTATCTTTGCCGTATTGTGATTGGCACCTACCGTTCCGTCTCCTCCGAGTCCCCAGAATTTGCAGCAGATCATGTCGGGAGATCCCACCTCAAAATCAAGTGTCGGAACCTTCAGCGACAGATGCGTAACGTCATCCTCGATTCCGACAGTGAAGCTGTTTATCGGCTTATTCGATGACAGATTGTCAAACACAGCAACGATCTGTGCGGGATTTGTATCCTTTGAAGACAGTCCGTATCTGCCTCCTATGACTTTTATATTTCTTCCCGAAGAAAAGACTGCAGTGCATACGTCCACATAAAGCGGCTCGCCCGCTGCTCCCATCTCCTTACACCGATCCATGACAGCGATCCTCTTTACGCTTTCCGGGATCGCATCCATGATCTTTTTCGTATCAAACGGTCTGTACATGAGTACCTGAAGGAATCCCGTCTTGCGGCCTCTCTTGTTGAGCGCATCAACGGTCTCCTCTATCGTTCCCGATACAGAACCCATTGCGATTATGATATCGGTTGCATTATCCGGACCGTAGTATCTGTACGGCTTGTAAGTCCTGCCCGTAACAGCCGATACCTTGTCCATGTAATCCTCGATCACATCTGACAGTTGCATGTAGCATTTATTGTTCGCTTCCCTGAACTGGAAGTACACGTCATCATTCTGCACCGTATTGCGAAGCATCGGGTGCTCGGGATTGAGCGCATGAGCGCGAAAATCATTCAAAGCGTCCGTATCCATAAGTGCCGTGAGCTTCGAAACATCAGGCATATCTATCCTCGACATCTCATGTGATGTCCGAAATCCGTCAAAGAAATGCATGAAGGGAACGCGCGACTTTATCGCAGACAGATGCGCAACAGCTGCCATATCCGCCGCTTCCTGAACGCTTCCGGAACAAACCTGCGCAACACCTATCTGACGGCATGCCATAACATCCGAGTGATCCCCGAATATGCTCATGGCGTGGGTACCGACTGTCCTTGCAGCGATATGAAGGACTGCGGGAAGATGCTCACCCGTGATCCTGTACAGAGTCGGGATCATCAGCATCAGACCCTGGCTCGACGTATATGTCGTTGCAAGAGATCCCGTCTGAAGTGCGCCGTGAACCGCTCCTATAGCACCGGCCTCTGACTGCATCTCCACGAGCTTTACAGTCTGACCGAACATATTCTTTCTTCCCTTTGCCGACCACTCATCGGTCTTGGCCGCCATCGGTGATGAAGGTGTTATCGGATAGATCGCCGCTACCTCGGTGAACTCATATGCCACGTTGGCGCAGGCGCCGTTTCCGTCTACCGTTACAATGTTTTTTTCCATAATATTTCCTCATAATCCAATTATATAAAACAAGGGACCGTATCTATTCAAGATTAAGACGTTTAACGGCGTCCTCGCGCATCTTGTATTTGAGCACCTTCCCCGCCGCGTTCATCGGGAAGCTGTCGGTAAACTCAATATATTTCGGAACCTTATGACGCGCCAGATGCGACTTGATGTATTCGTCCATCTCTTCGACGGTCATCGTCTCTCCCTCTTTGAGTATGATACAGGCCATTGCCTCTTCACCGTATTTCTTATCGGGAACTCCAATTACCTGAACATCCTTTACCTTCGGGCATGTATAGATGAATTCCTCGATCTCCTTCGGATAGAGGTTCTCGCCGCCTCTTATGATCATATCCTTAAGACGGCCTGTGATCCTGTAGTTGCCGTTCTCATCCTTGGCGGCAAGATCTCCCGAATGGAGCCATCCTTCGGAATCTATCGTTTCCCTTGTAGCCTCGGGCATCTTGTAGTAGCCCTTCATCGTATTGTAACCTCTTGCGCAGAATTCTCCGTTCTCGCCGACTCCGACTTCTTTTCCGGTCTCGGGATCGATGACTTTACATTCAACGTGAGGGAAGGCATATCCGACCGTCTCCGTCCTTACATCGAGCGGATCCGTCCATGAAGACATCGTATTACCCGGTGCGGTCTCCGTCTGCCCGTACACCGATACGATACCGCGCATGTTCATCTCGTTCGGATCTGCCGCTCTCTTCATAAGCTCGGGAGGGCACCCGGCGCCGGCCATGATACCGGTCCTCATATATGAAAAATCAGTCTTGCGATAGTCCTCGTGATTGAACATCGCGATGAACATAGTAGGCACGCCGTTAAAGCATGTGATCCTCTCCTGATTGATACATGCCAGAGATGATTTTGCACTGAAATACGGCATCGGACATATCGTTGCTCCGTGCGTCATCGACGATGTCATCGACAGTACCATTCCGAAGCAGTGGAACATCGGCACCTGAATCATCATCCTGTCGGCAGTGGAGAGTCCCATCCTGTCGCCTATACATTTTCCGTTATTGACAACGTTGTAGTGAGTCAGCATGACTCCCTTGGGGAATCCCGTTGTTCCCGATGTATACTGCATGTTGCAGACATCATCGGGTCTGACTCCGGCTGCCATCTTTTCAAGTTCGGCATCGGATACCATATCGCATCTGTCCATAGCCTCTTCGAAAGTAAGGGCACCGGGCATCCTGAATCCGACCGTTATGACATTCCTGAGGAACGGAAGCTTCTTGCAGTGAAGCGGCTCCCCGGCCTTTGACTGTGCGATCTCGGGACAGAGTTCGTTTATTATCTGTCTGTAGTTGGAATCGATCACCGATTCTATCATGACCAGAGTATGGCTGTCCGACTGACGGAGCAGATACTCGGCCTCGTGTATCTTGTATGAAGTGTTCATCGTAACGAGCACGGCACCGATCTTACAGCATGCCCAGAACGATATGTACCAGGCGGGAACGTTTGTCGCCCATACCGCGACTTTCGATCCCGATCTGACACCGAGGCTCATGAGAGACTTGGCAAAATTATTTACGTCCTCCCTGAACTCCTCATATGTCCTTGTATAGTCAAGCGTCGTGTACTTGAAACAATACTGATCCGGGAACTCCTCGACCATCCTGTCGAGTACCTGCGGGAAAGTCAGGTTGATCAGCTCGTCCTTCTTCCATACGTAATGTCCTGTTCCGTCATGGTTGGGATAGAGCACCTTCTTCTTGCCGCGCGTGTTCTCGAATCGGCTCATATAGTTAACGAAGTGAGGGAAGATGACCTCGCAGTCGTCAAGATCCTCCATGTACTCCGGCTTCCATTCGAGAGATATGAATCCCGCATAGTCGATGGAATACAGGGCATCCATGAATTCCTTGACGGGTGCGCTTCCTTCTCCTATGAGATTGTATGTATCCTTATCATCCGAATCACACAGATGAACATGCTTTACGTATGCTCCGAGATTACGGATGGTGTCTTTTGGCTCCTCGCCGCCAAACCTGTATGTATGATGAAGATCCCAAAGTGCGGCAAGATTATCATCCGCAAATTCATCAAGAAGTCCGCACAGTTTCTTCGTATCCGAGTATATTCCCTTTGTCTCGACAAGAACTGTGACTCCTGCTTCTCTTGCGATCGGCAGAAGCTCTGTTATGGCCTTTCTTATAAGGTCTTCGTCTTCCGTATCAAATCCGATACCGACATAGTCGATGCGCATGTAGCTTGCGACATCAATGACTTTCTTTATATCCTCAATGCTTCCGGGATCGGCAGGTTTGACTTTTTGGTAAAAAGCGGGTATCGAAAGTTTTCTGTCCCGAAGCTGCCTTGTGGTCGCAGCAAGGTTGTAACGGTCAAACGGCTGACCCTTACCGTAAAATCTCTCCTGTGTAAGCGAATAAATTTCAATGCCGGCAAAATCCATTTCATCAGCTATGTCGAGATAGCCGTCAAATGTATGATCGTTCCAGCCCCTGGTGGAAAATGACAGTTTCATCACGGCTCCTCCTCATAAATGACTTTGTTTACGGCATTAAGATATGCTCTTACGCTTGCTCCTATTATGTCGGTAGACAGACCTCTTCCCGAGTAAACCTTTCCGTTTGCCAGAAGCTTTACTATCGTCTCGGCAGCTGCCTCTTTTCCTTCCGTCACGGCCTTGATCTGAAAATCATCCAGTTCGTAGTGCCTTCCGGTTATCTGTTCTATCGCAAGAAATGCTGCGTCTATCGGTCCGTCGCCGAGTGAGATGCCTTCCAGGTCTTCATCTTTTGCGCGAAGCTTCACGTGAGCCATCGATGAGATGGAATTGCCGGTATTGGCAATGTAATCCTCAAGCGTATATCTTGCCGGTACCTGCATTGCCGCAGTCGCAACTATCGCATCAAGTTCCTTCGTCGAAACGGATTCCTTTCTTGTCGCAAGCTTCATGAACGCTTCGTATACTTTATCTCCGTCTTCCGCCCCGAGGCTGTAGCCGAGCTTTTCAACCACACCGAGAACGGCTTCTTTTGTATCATGAGACGTAAGCCTGTCGTCAGAAGTTTCTTCTCCCGATGTAAAGCCGAATACGGTTTTGCCGGTCGCCTGCGGAACACAGAATCTGCTTATGAGTCCGATCATCCTCTTCATCGATGATGTGGCAACATTGCATCTGACTCCGAAGCTCTCGCCCTTTCCTGCGATGACTCTGCACACATTCTCAAGAGACGAAGTATTGACCGGAAATGCCGAAGCCTTAATCTCGCCCGCGCCGTGGCAAAGAGCCGCGATCGCGCATGCATCGGCCATTGCGAGTTCGTTGGAACATGAAACGCCCCATGTGATGTCGGAAAGCTTGGGACTCTCTTTGATCCTGTCTTCAAGAAAATCAGCGAATTCTTCGGGCAGCATCGTTCCCGCATCATCACAGAAAGTTATCGTTGTGGCTCCGCTTTCTATCGCCGTATCAGTAAGATCCGACAGTACCTTGGCATCGGCTCTTGTGGCATCATCTATGAGAAGTTCCACATCATCCGTGAACTTCCTGCATGCTTCGACTGTTGACTTTACCATGTCGATTATTGCCGGAATTTTTTTGTGATACACATACTCCATCCTGACACTGCTTCCGGGTGCAACGACCTGAAGCCTGAAATGTCCGGCCTCCGAAAGAGCCGCCGCCGTCGGAGCAGGATCGCCCCCGAGAGCGACCGGTACCGCTACGGTACTGTTTTTTACCGCAGAAGCGACTGATTTGATCAGCAGGCTGTCAACCTTACTGTTCTGTATCTCATCAAGTTCGATCACATCAACACATAGCTTGTCTAGTAGCTTGGCAACTTCCAGCTTTTCCTTAAAAGACAGAGATATCTCTCTGCCGCCCGAAAGCTTTCTTACTGTGCTGTCGCATACTCTGAC
>CADCPL010000093.1 GCA_902803305.1 uncultured Lachnospiraceae bacterium | reverse complement strand
GACAAGAATGCCGCCACTTACGAAAAGCAGGTTCATGAAGCTTTTTTGGTAAAGCAGGCTTCCGTCATGGAAAACCTGAGAAGCGAGCTTATAGATATCAAGACACCTTATCGAGAGCTTCCCGATGAGATGAAGGTTTATGAGAGCTATATTGTCACAAGGCTCATGTCTCAATCGACAGGCGTGCTCGTTTCGGACCGGATAGACAGGGATGATCAGACTTATATAAACTGGACGACGAATGAGACGATAAGTCTTAACGAATATCTGCACTACTGTCTGGCAAAAAACTGGATAGATGTTACGAAATTTCATTTGGACAGTCAGTATTCGGATTCGGAGGAAGTATTTGGGCAGCTTGTTGACTATATAATAAGCGATCTGACACAAAACAGCGGATTCGGAAAAAAGATGTTCAAGTACATGATCGCAGATGACAATATCTCGGGACGTCAGTTATGCATGATACTGTACGAGCAGAAGATCATTCACGGATCTGCCGCTGACAGGGCGATGCTTGAATCCGGAGCCAAAACGCCGTATGACTTTATAATAAATAAAATATCAAACCTTGAACTCACACCGGCAATGCTCGCTCTCGATCCTTGTTCGGGATCATGCGTGGTCGCCAATACAAAGGGTGAACTTCTTGCGCTTGTAACTTATCCCGGATACGATAATAACAGGTTTGCAAATTCAATAGACAGCGAATACTATGCCAAGCTTCTGTCGGATCTTGCAAGTCCTCTGTATAATAATGCAACGCAGCAGATGACAGCTCCCGGCTCCACGTTCAAGCCGTGTTCTGCCGCATGTGCGCTTGAGGAAGGTGTTGTGAACCTCGGCGAGACGATCCGCTGTGAAGGTGTTTTTGAGTATTTTGACGTTGAGAAACAGTGCTGGGTATATCCCGGAGGACACGGCCCGCTTGATGTTGCGGGTGCGATCGGTAATTCGTGCAACGTATTCTTCTATGAAGTCGGATACAGACTTGCAACGAACGGACATACATCAAATTATGATGAAGAGCATGGACTTGCGGTTCTCAAGAAATATGCTGATCTGTTCGGTCTTACATCAAAGACAGGGATCGAAATGGAAGAGAACGCTCCGAAGTTTTCGGATGAGCTTCCTGTAGATTCGGCTATCGGACAGGGATCACATAACTATACAACGGTAGGATTGTCAAGATATGTGACGACCATAGCCACAAAGGGAACCTGCTATAAATATACTCTTATCAATAAGATAGTCGGTCATGACGGCGGTATAATAAGATCGGGCTCTCCGGAGATACAAAACAGCGTGGTGTTTGCGGACAGCACATGGGGGCAGATATACAGCGGTATGAGACATGTTGTGCAGACTGCCGCAGCATTCAAGGGATTTCCGATCGATACGGCGGGAAAGACCGGAACGGCGCAGACAAGCAAATCCAGGACAAATCATGCCGTGTTTATTGGATTTGCACCTTATAACGATCCTGAAGTCACCATAGCGACACGTATCGCATACGGATATACTTCGGCTAATGCCGCACAGTTCTCGCGTGACGTGCTCAGTTATTATTTTAAGGTTGAAGGATCCGATTCGCTCGTAAACGGTGTTGCCGATGAGGCGACAAATGAGATCATAGATGATTAATGAACAAAGGTGGTGTGTATATGAGACCCGCAGTTACTATCAAGAGTTTTCCCAACGGACTTAAGCTTATACTTGATCCCGATATCCCGTTCAACGATCTGTATGTGGCTTTTGCCCAAAAGCTCATAGACTCCGAAAGATTTCTCGGTGATGCAAAACTTGTCATCAGTTTTGACGGAAGAAAGCTTTCCGATCTTGAGGAACGTGCACTCATAGAGGCTTTCGGCGAGTATACGAGGGTAACGGTCCTGTGCGTGATGGAGAGGGACGAAAAGAAAAACGAGGTATTCATACAGGCGGCAAATGCCTTCTCGCCAAGCGGAAAAGTAGAGAATACTTCTGTTTATAAAGGGACACTTCATGCGGGTCAGAATCTTGAGACCGAAGGAAGCATGGTAGTGCTCGGCGATGTCAATCCCGGAGCCAGCGTATCCGCCGTCGGCAGTGTTGTGATCCTCGGAACGGTTTACGGTGATATCTACGCAGGCATCAAGGGAGATGAAGGTGCATTTGCTGCTGCTCTCGATATCAAGACCGATTCCATTTCGGTTGCAAAACAGGAGTGTACCATGTTTACGAAGAGTGCCGGCTTCCTGCGACGTCTTGCAGGTGCCAAGATCGTATATATCAGTCCCGAAGAGGGTATCGTATGTGATGATATAAGCAAGGAGTTTCTTGCCGATATTCCTTTCTAGGAGCATTCATATATGTTTGAGAACTATAATTTTAAAAAATATGATTTTCTCCTTGTTCTGCTGTGTATAGCGATAACAAGTGCAGGCATCATTTTCATAAAGAGTGCGGATGCATCATATGTAAGGCACCAGCAGGAAGGGTTCCTGATGGGTTTTATACTTATGGTGATCATCTCGTTCATCAGCTACCGGTTTGTTCTCAGATTTTACTGGGTCATTTACGCTCTCAGCATCGGACTTCTTGTAGCGGTTCGTTTTTTCGGTGATTCGGGAGGCGGTGCACAGAGATGGTTCGAGATCGGTGGGATCAGGTTCCAGCCGTCCGAGCTGGTCAAGATATTATTGATTTTATTTTATGCCGCGTTTATTATGAAACATAAGGAAAACATCAATACGGTACGTATTATACTGGCTTGTGTGGTGCTTATAATACCGCCGACGGTGCTTATCTTTAAGCAGCCCGATCTTTCAACCACCATTATGATAGTGTCGATATTCGCGGTAGTTATGTTTATCGGCGGCATCAGCTGGAAAGTCATAGGCGGTGCGATACTCGTTGCGGTCCCGTCATTTGTGCTTGCCCTCAGGTATCTGATGCGTGATGATGTTCATATCATCAAGGACTATCATAAAGGCAGGATACTTGCATGGCTTTATCCCGATGAATACGCCATAACCGAAGCGTATCAGACACTGAATGCGATGACGGCCATCGGGAGCGGACAGTTGTCGGGTAAAGGGATCAACAATAACGTTGTCGCATCTGTTAAGAACGGTAACTTTATTTCGGCGGCACATACGGATTTTATATTTGCCGTAATAGGAGAGGAAACCGGTTTCATCGGATGCTGTGTCGTGATCGGATTACTGTTTATGATCTCGATATGCTGCATACTCATTGCAAGAAAGGCTTCCGATGTCGGCGGTCAGATAATAGCAGGAGGTATGGCCGGACTTATCGGGATACAGACTTTTATCAATATCGGCGTTGTCACCGGGCTTTTGCCCAATACCGGACTGACGCTTCCTTTTGTCAGTTACGGACTGACCAGTCTCGTCAGCCTGTTCATAGGTATTGGTTTTGTACTGAATGTTAAGCTTCAATCGCCTGCGAGTGAATACTTTGAAGGAGAATTTTGATGAACATAGGACTTATCGCACACGAATCAAAGAGAAAACTGATGCAGAACTTCTGTATCGCCTACAGAGGGTCTCTTTCCAAGCATAAGCTTTATGCGACCGGTACGACAGGCAGACTGATCGAAGAGGTGACCAATCTTTCGATACATAAATATCTCGCGGGAAATCTTGGCGGTGAACAGCAGATAGGTGCCAAGATCGAGCATAATGAGATAGATCTGATGATATTTCTTCGTGATCCGCAGGCTCCGGATATGCATAAACCGGATATCAATTACATCGTAAAGCTGTGCGACACGCATAATATCCCGCTCGCTACAAATCTGGCAACGGCGGAACTGCTTATCAAATCACTTGACAGGGGAGATATGGAGTGGCGTGAAATGTATAAGTAGATCCTTCAGGATCATTTCCGTTTTTTTGATCATTTCTGTACTTCTGTGTGCATGTAATAAAGGAGTGCCGTTTGAATTCGATCCGGATTCATCCGACGCTCTGTTTGGTATCGGGGGAAGCAGTGCATCTTCAGACATTAAACCTTTTGCCGCAGATATATGCGTGACCGATAATGACTTCGAGGCAATGACGCTTAAGATAGATGAAGCTGAGGCAGGAGGCTTGTTTGATGCCACCGCTGCCGAAACGATATATGCCAAAAACGCACATAAACAGCTCAATCCCGCATCTCTTACGAAAGTCATGACTGCGTATATAGCTTTAAAGTACGGTCATCTCGATGATACCCTTACAGCTTC
>CADCPL010000092.1 GCA_902803305.1 uncultured Lachnospiraceae bacterium | reverse complement strand
GCGGCTTCTTCAGCAGCAGGCATTTCTGCTTCTGCGGCGGCATCGTAGCTTGGCGCTTCCGAAGGAGCCGTAGCTGCGCTCTCGCTCTTTGATACACGAAGCACTGCGGGAAGCGAAACGGCAAGTATGAGAAGTATCGCGGCTGCCGACGGAACGGCGATGTATAAGATCCTGCGGATCGATACGACCTTTGAATTCTTTTCGGGCGTGTCACTTTTTTTCAGTTCAAATGCCGCTTCATCTATGTATTTGGGATCCAGCCCGGAAAGGGCGGTAAAGATATCATTTCCGTTCAAAGCTCATATCCCTCCTTTTCGAGGAATGCCTTAAGTTTCTGCCGAAGGCGGAAGAGAAGCGATTTTACCGCAGGCTCCGACATCGAAAGTATTGATGCTATATCGGAAAGCGGATCGACATAGAAGTAGCGTCTTACGAATGCTATACGGTCGTTTTTCGAAAGGCCGGACAGGAAGCTGTTTATGTGCTGAGACAGCAGCGCCATGTCAACCACGTCTTCCGTTGATGTATTTGCCGCCACTTCGAAAAGCTCATCAAGCGCGAGGCTTGTCTGCCCCGCCCCGCGCTTTTGTGAGTGATGTTTTCTGTAAAGTGTCAATGCGTGATTTCTTGCGATGGCTCCGAGATAAGGGGCGAGCAGCTGCGGCCGGTCTTCGGGCATGGCGTTCCAAGCCGAAAGATAAGTATCGTTAACACATTCTTCCGAATCCTCATCGTTTGATACGATGTTCATCGCGATCTTCCTGCAATAATTGCCGTATTTGCTGCCGGTCTCTTTTATCGCGTTTTCGTTTCTTGCCCAGTAAAGGTCAACTATCTCGCAGTCCTGCATTTTGTTTGAGCGATCATAACTGTCTGATCAGCTGTAAGAACTCCTCTTTATATTCATCGTCGAGGCGAAGCTTTGAAACCTGTCTTGATACATCCGACATCCGAAGACCTTCGGTGTACTCGCTTCCGTTAAGTATCATGCCTGCCTCTGCAACGTATGCTGCAAAAAGTGTATCACAACTCGGAGCTTTCGTGTAGCATTCTTTGCTGATCGGGAAGCAGATGAGCTTTGACTCGTCTTCTTCAGGCTCTTTATAGCGTACCGATACCGTCATCCATTCGTTTGTTTCCCTGCCTTTTTCGGAGAGGTCAGTGTTCTGGTAGCGGAGGGGTGTACCTTCCGTATCTTCATCATTCATTTTTACTTCGTACATGATGGTCATTTCATGTCCGCTTCCGATCTCGCCGCCGTCCTTTGTGTCATCCGCAAAATCCTTTGCAGCCATCTGTCTGTTCTCGTAACCAACAAGACGATATTCGCTGATGTATTTCGGATTGAACTCAACCTGGAACTTTACATCCTTTGCTACCGTAAAGAGCGTTGAATCAAATTCGTCAATGAGCACCTTCTTGGCCTCTGAGAGGCAGTCGATGTAAGAGTAATTGCCGTTGCCTTTGTCAGCGAGAGTCTCAAGTGTTGCCTCGTTGTAGTTGCCTGTTCCGAAACCGAGTACCGACAGGAATACGCCGCCTTCTTTTTTCTTGCTTATGAGCTCTTCAAGTTCCGATTCCGATGTGATCCCTACGTTAAGGTCGCCGTCGGTCGCCATTATGACACGGTTGTTGCCGCCCTTTATGAAGTACTTCTCGGCAAGTCTGTATGCTGATCTTATGCCGTCACCGCCGTTTGTCGATCCGCCGGCGCTAAGGTCATTGATCGCTCTCTTGATCTTTGTGTGCTCGGAGCCGGGCACGCCTGCAATGATTATGTCTGATGACGATGCGTATGTCACGATCGAAACCCTGTCGTTTTTGTCAAGATCGTCAACGAGCATGTCAAATCCCATCTTGAGCAGAGGAAGTTTGTCATAGTCATTCATTGATCCCGAAACATCTATGAGAAATACGATGTTTGAAGCGATATCGGCAGTTTCGTTTTCCTCCTTTGCCTTGATCCCGAGATTCACGAGCTTTGTTTCGCGGTTCCAGGGGCAGTCTATTATAGATGCGTTTACCGCAAATGTATCGCCGCGGCCGGGTTTTTTGTAATCGTATCCGAAGTAGTTGACGAGTTCTTCGGTCCTGATCGATCCCGAAGGGATGTCGCAAAGACCGTATCCGTCATTTACCATCCTTCGAAGATTTGCATAGCTGGCTGTGTCTATGTCGGCACCGAATGTGGAAAGAGGAGCTGATGCAACATCTTTAAATGAGTTCTCGGTAACGGTCCTGTAGTTCTCACCGCTGTTAAAAGCGGGGTAGTAGTTTCCGGGGCACAGAGCCGATCCATCTACGCTTTTGTAACAGGGATCACAGTAGGCTTCAGCTTCCTCGGTACATACCGCGTAGTCTTCGCAGGCTCCGGAGGCGTCATAGGCTTCATATCTTTCATTTGTTGCGTATGATTCAGAGGCTGCGGCCGCCGGTGCTTCCTCGGCGGGATACTCGGCTTCTACGTATGAGGGTGCCGATTCGGCGCAGTCACCGTTCTTCAATGAGACGTCGATGCCGCATCCGCAAAGTGTTGTTGCTGTGATCGATGCTGTAAGTAATGCTGCGATAATGTTCTTTTTCATGATAGATCCTCCTTATTCGGGCCGGGTCGTTTGTGTTCCCGGCATGCTGTTTTATGTGCTTCTGACTATATAGACGCAAAACGCCGGCGAAGGTTTCGAAAAAAATCAAAAAAATTTTTGAAAAGCAAAAAAAATAACAAAAGCCACGGTAAATGTGGTACATTATCATTGGTAAAAACAAGCCTTATGAGCTTTTTAAAGAGGAGGAGCAAATGGCAACAGTAGGAATTGTTATGGGCAGTGATTCCGATATGCAGGTCATGAGCAAGGCGGCCGAAGTATTGGATCAGTTCGGGATCGATTATGATATGAGGATAATCTCGGCTCACAGAGAGCCCGAGATATTTTTTGACTATGCCAGGAGTGCAGCGGATGCCGGAATGAAGGTGATCATAGCGGGCGCCGGAATGGCAGCGCATCTTCCGGGAATGTGCGCGGCTCTGTTCCCGCTTCCGGTCATAGGTGTTCCGATGCATACAACGTCGCTCGGAGGAAGGGACAGCCTCTATTCCATAGTTCAGATGCCTTCGGGCATACCGGTTGCAACGGTAGCGATAGGCGGAGGAACAAATGCGGGACTGCTTGCAGTAAAAATGCTGGCCATATCCGACGAGAAGCTTCTCGGAAAACTGAAGGAATATTCGGAAGATATGAAAAAAGCGGTCGTGGCAAAGGATGAGAAGCTTGCGAAGACGGGCTATAAGAACTATTCCAAGTAAGGAGAAAGTTTATGGATTACAGATCATCAGGAGTTGATATTGAAGCCGGGTACAGATCGGTCGAACTGATAAAAGATGTCGTAGCATCCACGAAGAGGAGCGAAGTGATCGGAGGGCTCGGAGGTTTTGCCGGAGCTTTTTCGATGAGCGGGTATAAGGATATGGAAGAGCCGGTGCTTGTCTCGGGAACGGACGGATGCGGAACAAAGGTCAAGCTTGCTTTTATCATGGATAAGCATGATACGATAGGTATCGATGCGGTGGCGATGTGTGTCAACGACATAGTCTGCGGCGGTGCGGAGCCCCTCTTCTTTCTTGATTACATAGCCTGCGGCAAAAATCATCCGGAGAAGATCGCAAAGATCGTTGAAGGCGTGGCAGAAGGATGCAGGCAGGCGGGATGTTCCCTTGTCGGCGGAGAGACGGCGGAGCACCCGGGACTCATGCCAGAGGACGAGTACGATCTTGCAGGGTTCGCCGTAGGGATAGTTGACAGAAAGAAGATAATAGACGGAAGCAGCCTTTGCGAGGGCGACATTCTTCTTGGACTGGCTTCGACGGGCGTTCATTCCAACGGTTTTTCGCTTGTGCGCAAGGTGTTTGATATGACAGAAGAGAGCCTTGGAACATATTATGATGAACTTTCGGGAAAGCTCGGGGATGTACTTCTTACTCCCACACGTATATATGTAAATGCACTTAAAAAAGCGGCGGAAGCCGGAGTACGGATCAAGGCATGCAGCCACATAACCGGCGGAGGATTTTACGAGAACGTACCGAGGATGCTTAAAGACGGGACCAGAGCAGTTATCAGGAAGGATTCCTATGACATCCCGCCTATATTCAAACTTATGAAGGAAAAAGCCGGCCTTGATGAAAAGATGATGTACAACACGTTCAACATGGGGATAGGAATGGTCGTTGCGGTCACGCCGGAAGATGTTAAAACGGCCATGCAGTGTTTTGAGGCAGCAGGTGATAAGGCATATGAGATAGGAGCTGTCGTATCCGGAGAAAAAGGAGTCGAGTTATGCTGAGCATTGCGGTGCTCGTCAGCGGAGGCGGCACGAACCTTCAGGCGATAATAGATGCGATCGAATCGGGAAAACTAAAGGATGTTTCGATAGGCTGCGTCATATCCAACAGGAAAGATGCTTATGCGCTTACAAGGGCAAAGGATCACAAGATCCCGGGAGAGTGTATAAGACCGCGGGACTTTGGCAGCATTGAAGAATACGGTGATCATCTTGCAAACTATCTTCAATCCAACGGTATCGACCTTGTTGTGCTGGCAGGATTCCTTGTGGTACTTCCGAAGAACTTCATACAGGCCTTTGCGGGCAGGATAATCAATATCCATCCGTCGCTCATCCCGTCGTTTTGCGGGGACGGCTTCTACGGACTGAAGGTTCATGAGGCGGCACTTGCGCGGGGAGTTAAAGTTACCGGTGCGACGGTCCATTATGTTGATGAGGGTACGGATACCGGACCGATCATAATACAGAAAGCCGTCTGCGTGGAGCCGGGTGATACTCCGGAGATACTGCAGAAGCGTGTCATGGAGCAGGCTGAATGGGTGATACTGCCTGAAGCGATAGATCTTGTAAGAAAGGAATTGGAGGACAGACGATGAAAGTTCTTATAGT
>CADCPL010000091.1 GCA_902803305.1 uncultured Lachnospiraceae bacterium | reverse complement strand
TTCTCAAACTTCATCCTTTCACTAAGATGTTCTTCAACCCACATGAGTTCATCCTCGGACATTCCCGCATATGTTATGAAAACAAACGAATTGTCCGGGTGTACATTGGAAGGGATCGCATATCTTATGTACTTTTCATAACACTTCTCTTCGCTTCCGAACAGGAATTTCCCGACACCCAGTTTATCATTTTTCATCCTCAGCATGGGACGAAGCCACAAAGTTTCAAGTATACTGTTCACGAGCGGTGTGATACGTCCGCGCCGTACCATTATATCGGTATTCTTTACGACAAAACTGCACTTGATGAGTTTTTTGACATCTTCAAGTTCGGATACTATCTTCTCCACCGGAACACCTTGCTGTGCCAGTCTTGCGGCTATAACGACAAGAATGCCGGTAGCACTTGAGAGACACTCCGAATTGACAATGGTAACATTTTCAAATGATTTTGCAACGCGTACGGCGCGCCCGTATTCTCTGCTGCTCCCGGTAGTGAGCGTAATATAGATCAGGTGATGAGTTTTCTTCAGTTCGTTTGAGAAAAACTCTGTCAGAACCTCCTCCGTCGGCGGTTCGGAGTCAACCATCCTGGTCTTATCCGACATGTAGCGTACAAGTTCTTCCGAATCGATGTCAATGTTATCATAAAAGACGCCTTCGTTTGTAATTACTGTATAGGGAATGACACTGACCTGAAGTTCTTTATATACTCTTACCGGCATATCGCTCATTGTACTGGTGGCTATGACCACGGGCTTCTTTCTTGCGTATCCGCTCGCAGTGTTCATCCGCGATCCCGCTGATTCGTTCTTACTCATGCTCTCTATTTTTTCGGCCGGCAGATGCTTGAGAAGCATATCTTCAAGTTGCTGTCCGGATACCGGCTTTACAAGATAGCCGTCAAATCCCGTCTTATTGTACAGCTCTATATTCTCGCCGCCTGCATTTGCGGTAAGGACTATGATCGGGATATCCCGGTTAAGTCCTCCCTTCTGATCACGGATCTGTTCGAAGCACTCTATACCATCCATTTCAGGCATAAGATGATCCATGAAGATAACATCATATCTGTTTTGCAGAGTGAGTGCGAGTGCATCCCGTCCCGAAAGAGAAAGATCGATCTGTATTCCGGTTTCCTTCAGGAGTTTTTCTTCCACCTGCAGGTTCATCTCGTTATCATCAACAATCAGTATCCTTGCCTCCGGTGCCGTGAAACTGTGTTCGAATTTTTCAGAACCCGATACGCCTGCACTGGTTATATTGATATCTCCAACACTCGCATCGGACGACACCTTCTGTTTAAGCGCAACGGCAAAGGTCGATCCTTCTGTATACACACTGTTAACGGTGATCTGTCCGTCCATTAGTTCAACAAGCTGTTTGACTATAGACAGTCCGAGTCCTGTTCCTTCTATATGGCGGTTCTTCTCTTCGTCTACCCTTTGGAAAGAGTCGAACAGATGTGGAAGTGCCTCGGTCTTGATACCCATCCCGGTATCGGAAACGTTGATCTTAAGAAGTACTTCATCTGTCTGCGGAAATTCACACTCAATATGGAGGCTTACCGATCCTTCCTGCGTATACTTAACGGCATTGTTAAGAAGGTTGATGAGGATCTGCTTGATCCTTACCTCATCGCCATACAGCATCCGCGGTACATTCGGGTCTATCGATACATTAAACTTGAGACCTTTCTCCTCGGCCTTGAGCCATATCATGTTTACGATCTCCGAAATGAGCGATGCAACATCATAGTTTACCGGCACGATCTCCATCTTGCCCGCCTCGATCTTCGATACATCAAGGATATCGTTTATAAGGGCGAGCAGCATTTTACCGGCTCCCTGGATATTCTTTGCATCCTTCCTGATCTCTTCGGAAGCATCCTCCTGGCGCAGGATTATCTCGTTCAGACCAAGCACCGTATTGATAGGAGTTCGGATCTCATGACTCATGCTGGAGAAGAAACGGTTCTGGGATCTGTTCATCTCCTCCAGTTCTTTTGATTTTTCCTCTGCCAGTTTCGCTTCCTTCTGCAGTATCTTCGTCCAGAAAGTAATCAGAACGGTCAGAACGATGAACGCGATAATATACTGACTGAAAGAATAAATATAATCATTCCTGCGGGAATACTCGGGAAGCAGCTCCGGATGATAATATGAAATAGCCCCACACGCGAGCAATATGGCAGTATCCGCAAAACACATGATGATACGGAATTTTCCGTCCAGTATCAGAACAAGATAGTAACCTCCCAACAGGAACATGATCATCGTTCCGTTTGATATACCACCTTTTGCAAAGAAGACTGCCGGGCGCAGCACCAGAACCAGTATGAACGTAAGAACGATCTTGGCTGTCCCGATCTTATTCTTCCGGGCAAAAAAACACAGCAATCCTGCTCCGACCACTACCCCGACCAGCGTAAATATCAGCGATATAATGCTGTCTCCCAAAAACACGCTTATAACGGTATATGTAAAAAGCGCAAGAAGCTCACTGATCGTAAACAGTACAAAAGATCTGTCTTTTAAATAGATCGATGAATCAAATAAATACCTGTAGAAGGCTGACAGTTTCTCTTTAATAGTTTTCACTGTTAATTCCTCCCTTCATATCTGATCATCTCATCGGGTAATGTGCGTAGCATGACATGTTCAAATTCACTGATATCTATCGGCTTGGCTATGAATCCGTCAAATCCCTCCCGCATGAACATTTCCCTTGCACCGCTCAGTGCATTTGCAGTGAGTGCGATTATGATAGGCCGTCTTCCGCTTTCCTCGGCAACCTCACGAATGTGTTTCATTGCCTCTACGCCGTCCATCTCAGGCATCATATGATCCATGAAGATGACATCATATTCTCCGGATGCATATTTGTCTATGGCTTCTTTGCCGCTTCCGGCTGTATCGGCGAACATCTTATATTCACGCAAAAGTCCCGAAGCAACAACAAGGTTCATCGGTTCATCATCAACTATAAGAGCACTGACTCCTGTAAAGCGGAGTTTACCGGTATCCTCATTTGCAAAATCTTCCTCTTCTCCGTTAAGTATCCTGACAACAGGGAATGCATATAGCGGCTTGGGAATGACCATGATCCCGCTTCCGGCAGTGGGCTTAAATCCTTCATCTGCGGTTATCACCACCTTGCAGCCTTCAGATGACAGCCTGTCAAGAATATCCCGGTCTTCAGCGTATTCCTCCATTCCGGTGAATATATGCGTGACACCGAGTTCCTTCACAAGACGCTCAAGTTCTCTTCTCTGTCCGGATGAGTACAACTTGGCCTTAAGCCCCGTTGCAAGATTAAGTGCCATATTTCCATAAAAATCTCTGATCTCGGCTGATCTGTATTTCTCCGGCTTTGTATAGAAAACGATCCCATGTTTTACTTCGTTTTTTATCGAAAGGCAGGGCTTATTGTCAACAACCTGCTGCGGGATAGTGATACGGACGGTTGTGCCTGCACCTTTTGTGCTCGTAATATTGACAAATCCGCCCATCTTACGCACAAAACCATATACGATCGGGATCCCGATACCTATTCCCCCTGTACTGCGATTTCTCTTCTTGTTCGCCTGATACATTCCCTTTGCAAGTTGTGACAACTGAGCTCTTGTCATTCCAATACCGGTATCCGTAACCTCTATCGTCAGATTGATACCGTATTCATGCGGCACCGGAAAGACTCTGATATAAACTCCTCCATGTCTTGTGAATTTGATGGAATTATCAAGAAGAAGCCGGAATAGCTTGTGTATTTTTCTTATGTCACCTTTCATCATCGTCGGCATCTCCGGAGCAAGATCCACCACAAGTTCAAGGCCTTTATTGTCATCAACGGATTTATAATATGATATGACATCATTGACGAGGGATATGCACATATAATTTTCTTCTTCGACATGAAGTTCGCCGCGCTTGATCTCCGTATAATCCTGGATATCCTCGATCTGGTGCGCCAGTCTGATCCCCGCATCCCTTATCGCTTCAAGCTCACTACTGTCATTATTCTTCTGAAGCATTGTCGTCATGCCGCTTATTACATTTACCGGAGTTCTGAGTTCATGTGAGATATTTGAGAGAAAATCCTCCATGTCATGATCATTTTCCATGACGGCTTCTTTCCATTTTTCGATCCTGTCATTGGATGCAAGTCGGTTCCCGACCGATATCCTGCAGAACATATACATGGCGAAAACAATTCCGATATGAAGCATCGTCCTTATAAGTGACACGGCATCCATGTCTATACCTTCGTGCCTGTACAGGAGAATGAACTGATATACCATGATGATGGCATACTCGATAAGTATAAGACTGAGAAGTTGTTTACGGTCAACAAGCGTAAACGTCGCCATAAGGATCAGCGTTACTATGGATACATCGAAAAAGCTTATCTCATGAACGCCGTGAAAGAAAACAAGAAGCGAGGCGTACACAAAACAGACGCTCGTTCTTATATGCATATCCGTCTTCTGAGCGATATGTAGCCACCAGATGACTACAGCACCTATGAGCATGACCGGGATCATCCATGTTTCCCATCCTGCTACAAGCGTCTCTGCGATATTTCCCAGACAAGCTATGGTGATGATGAATATCATCAATCTTTCTTTCTTATTATCATCCATATATCCGTTAACCCTCTCTTCGCCCATTGACGGTTCGATCATACATATTGTGTATTTTACCAAGAATCACGCCTCTTAACAATTATCGGATTCAAATAAACTTCACCTGAACGTCCGCAAATGATGTATAATCATCATTAAAGGAGTCACTAATGTTCGGTAACTATTCATTTCCTCCAAAGACATACTTTGAAATAGCATCTCTCGGATACCTGCTTGTTTTGTATCTGATATCTTTTCATGACAGTGATCGCAATAAGATCCGTTCCTACAAGATATTTCGATACCTTGAAGTCAATATGCTGCTGGCGCTCATCGTAAGCATAATGACATATACTTTTGCCTTTCCGGAATCAGGGACTCCGATCCCCGTATGCACGCTGCTCCGGACGCTTGATTCCATCATGTGTGTAATGGCATCCAGGATATTTGCGATCTACCTTCTTACATATGTAGATACGGAAGGAAGGTACAAAACGATCTCTTTGATCGGTAATATCCTTTTTGCCACATACCTTGCATTAATGATCCTGAATCTTCCGTTTAAATTTATCCTCTGGTATACACCCGACGGAACATATATGCATGGCTCTCTTTTCGTTCCTATCGTTTTTTCCGCTCCGGTATTTTATCTGACAAGCGGAATACTCACTCTTATCATTCGTATTAAGACACTTGGTCCCAGAGAGAAGCTCGCACTCTCCATAGCATCCTTCGTGACACTTTTCGGCACGATAATCCAGGCCGCCACAGACGGCGTTATACTGTTATCACTTCCTTTCGGTTCCATCGGTATTTTCGTTCTTTACTTTTCACTGGAAACTGCAGACTATCATCAGCTTCTTAAAAACAACAAGCGGCTCGTGCTGGCCGAACAGGATGCGATCAAAGCCAATCGCGCCAAAAGTGATTTTCTTGCAAGCATGTCCCATGAAATAAGGACTCCGTTAAACGCGGTTCTGGGAATGGATGAACTGATACTTATAGAGACCGATCCCGATAAAGAACAGGATCCCACGATCATCAAGCGTATCAGAGGATACGCCGAAAACATAAAGGATGCCGGTCAGGTCCTTCTTTCGGTCATCAATGATATTTTGGATCTTACAAAGATCGAATCGGGCAAAATGGATATCAAACCTGTACCCTACAGGCTGAATGAGCTTGTACGTGACGTTGGAACCATGATCAGCATCAAAGCCGAACAAAAAGGGCTTACATATACGCAAACCATAGATCCGCGAATACCCGACCGACTTGTCGGTGACGAACTCCGTATACGCCAGATCATGATCAATCTCTTAAATAACGCCGTTAAGTACACAGATTCCGGCAAAGTGGAGATGGCAATATCCGAAAAAGAACAGACTGACAGTGGCTTAACGCTTTGTATCCGCGTAAAAGACACGGGTATAGGTATACGAAATGAAGATCTGCCCTATATCTTCGGTGATTTTCAAAGGCTTGATGAAGAACGAAATAAACAGATAGAAGGAACCGGACTTGGCCTGTCGATCGTGAAAAGAATGATCGGTCTTATGAACGGCGATATAAACGTCGTAAGTAAATATGGAGAGGGTTCTGTCTTTACGGCTATGATCCCCCAGGAGATAAATAAAAATCCCGGCACAAATGTCTCAGCTGACGGAAAGAATAAAAATCCCGGCAAAGCGATCACTTACCATACTCCAAAATGCAACTACCTTGTTGTGGATGACAGTAATATGAACCTTATCGTTGCAACACGCTTTTTGCAAAAGATCAAAGGAAATGTCGAAACAGCGCACAGCGGCGGCGAGGCACTCGAGAAAATGCGCAGCAGCAAATATGATGTCATTTTTATGGATCACATGATGCCGGACCCCGACGGGATCAGGACATATGAACTGTCCCGTAAGGATCCTGACAATCTTAACCTTGATACACCGATGATCATGATGACAGCAAATGCTCTGAGCGGAATGCGTGAGGAATACCTCAAGATCGGGTTCACCGATTATATCAGCAAACCGATTGAGTTGGCTGAGCTGCTCCGGGTAATAAAGCTTCATATCCCTGAAGACTTGATCGAGGAGATCGGTGAAGATTCTGACCATTGAATCGGTTTGACGTATGTGATATTATAAATTCGCTTGTCAAAACAACATCCGCTTCGCGGATGTCGCCGGTTGGAGTGTCGCGCATTACTTATGGACGCTCGCCCAAACCAACATCCGCTTTGCGGATGTCGCCGGTTGGAGTGTCGCGCATGAGGATCGCCTACGGCGATGGGCGCTCCACGTGTAGACAGGGTCCCACCGCTTACGCGGTTCCCCCTATCAACATTTAGCAGATGTGGCGGAATGGCAGACGCAGCAGACTCAAAATCTGCCGTAGGCAACTACATGTGGGTTCAAGTCCCACCATCTGCATTATTCTTAAAAGTCTGAAAAATCTAACTACGGTTTACAGTTGCCGCACGGCTTATAGCCTTCCCGTATGCACTTCTCTCTTGTCCAGTCAACGTCCTGTCTGTTCTTCGGTTTCATATCGTTAACCGACTTACAATTCGGATAATGAAATTTCTTTGTGTTTGTGTTTAAAACATATGTTGTGGATGATGGTATGCTTCGGCTTCCCGGCTCTTCGGCAGTGTCATCCGTCGTCTCCAAGGCCATTATATCGTTATAGATACGCGGTATTTCCTCTGTTGTCTGTACACCGCTCGCCCATGTTGTCGATGGCGCATGATCCCATGTGATCTTTTCTCCGTCCGAACTCGCTATGATTGTACCCTGTTCGTCGGTACGATATATCTCCGGGGAGTATTTTTTAAGGCGATCCATCGTTTCCACATGCGGATGACCATACTCATTCCCGCTTGCACAGCTTATAACCACATATCCAGGATCAATCTTCTCAAGAAAATCGTCCGTTGACGCGCTGCTGCTTCCGTGATGTCCCAGTTTATAAACATCTGCAGATATATCAAGTCCACTTGAGACAATATCCGCTTCGGCTTCTTCCGATGCATCTCCCGTAAACAAAAAGCGCGTGTCACCGTATTGCAGTACAAGCGCTATTGACGAATTATTGGGATCCTCATATTTCCTGTTCGGTGCCAATACGGTAAACCTTGCATCACCCAAGCTGTAACTGCTGCCAACTTCAGGAGTACTCCAGCTGTATCCTCTATAGTTAAGAGCATTTATAATGTCGGAATACCATTTATTATCCTTGGCAAACGGTGACATGAAGATCTTATCAATATTAAATTTTGTTATAATGACATCGGCGCCCCCGATATGATCGGAATCCGGATGTGTAAGGATCAGATAGTCCAGTTTATCGACACCATGTTTCTTCAAGTAATACTGAACTTTTGTTCCGGATTCATCCGAGCCGCAGTCTATCAGCATTGTGTGTTCTTTGGTCTTTATCAGAGTAGAATCGGCTTGACCGACATCAATGAAGTGTACTTCCATGATATCGTCAGATGGTTGTGACTCTTCTGCCACACTCTCGTCAACAGATCCTTCATTAATTTCCTCTTCATTAACAGTGATGGGATCCGGCTTTTCCACAGGGGTAGGGGAAGTATCTGGCGATTCAGAAGAATCCTCAGCGTCAACCACTTGAATGGTTGTTTTATGGGCATCGTTTGAATCAAAAGATCCCTCAGTCTTGCAAGAGACTAGGGCA
>CADCPL010000090.1 GCA_902803305.1 uncultured Lachnospiraceae bacterium | reverse complement strand
GTGTTTCTTTCTTTTGAATCAGCCACGACAAGATCCCTGACCGCCTTATCCTCTATGAGCTTGGCCCAGGCCCTTTGCGCCGCGCGGCGAAAATCATCCGATACGGCTATCTCTTTCTCAACAAACGGGCAGCTGTAAGGCACGTCCATGTAATACAAAACCATTTCGAACTCACCGGTCTCGGATATATACGGATGAAGCGGAAACGTGCGGCACTGTATCGGGCGAAGCCTACGATCGCACTTTTCCTTTCCGGGACATTTTGCAATATACACATAGTCTCCCCATGACTTCGGAAGATCGTGTTCATCTCTTCTCTGACGTTCGATATGCATGTCGCTGCCTTCTGATTCCAGGTACTCCTTCTCACCGGGCAGCAGGTAGATATATGAATCCTCGTCTTCAAAAGATGAGTCGCTGCAGCATATGCTCCCGCAGTGTTCTCCGCAGTCATGGTCCGCAGGACCGATGTTTTCCAGTATCTCGTATATCTCTTTATATTTCTCAACAGTAAGATGCTCCGCAGGATCAAAGATCCTTCGGAGCTCATCATCAGTCAGCTGCCGGTATTCTCCCTCGGGAAGAGCTTCATCAAGACGCAGTCCGCCTATGGAAAGACGTTTCAGATATTGTACTTTTTTACCACGGCTTGCGATCATACGCTTCACCTGGTGGTACTTTCCTTCACTGATCACTACGACAGCTTCACGGCTCTCAGCCGATATCTCAAGCCTTGCAGGAGCGCACTCTGTCCCGTCGCCAAGTGTGATACCCCCGGCAAACGCAGCCGCATCCTCTTCATCAAGAGCAGCATCCGTACGTATGAGATAACGCTTGTCTATATGATTTTTCGGGGAGGTGATACGATGAGACAGATCGCCGTCATCGGTTATAATGAGAAGCCCGACACTGTCCTTGTCAAGGCGTCCGACCGGAAACAGTCCTTTTCTCATATCCTCCGGGAACAGATCGATGACCGTTTTCTCATCGGGATCTTCCGTCGCACTAACAGTGCCTGCAGGCTTATTGAGCATGTAATATACATGCTCCCTGTATACGATGCGCTTTCCGTCAAGCAGCACTTCATCACTTGTGCTCACTTTCGCCGCGGGATCGTGTGCGACCGCGCCGCCTACGGTTACGCGGCCTTTTCTGATATATTCTTTTACTTCACTTCTGGTCCCTGTCCGTGACAGCGCCAGGAATTTGTCAAGTCTCATGATCATTCAATGATCCTGATATCCGTAAGTGCCACCTGATCTCCGGTCAGTGCGGCATATACTTTCTTGCCGGAATCTATATGTGTGATGTTCTGTATGGATATACCATGGTTGGCAGTCGTCATTATGATCCTGTCTCCTTTTCTTTCGAACTCGACCTTACAGTCATAGCCTTTTTTGTTGTTCGTTTTCCATTCATCCCATCCGGCAAATTCTTCCGTCTTTTCGACCGTCAGTTCATTCTTGACATCATCCTCGATTGACTCCCAGTTCTCTCCATCGAGCCTGACAAGAGCATACTCCCGATAACCCTCACCGTTTACTTCTCCGTCCTCGGAAGAAAAGAGAACAACGAACGGACAATGCCATATCAGTCTCGCCGTGGGAAGGCTCATGGTATGAAATCTTATCCCGAGTCCGTCCGAAACACAGACCGGCTTGGAGTGATCAAATCTGTAGCCGTCTATCTGAACGTTAGGTAAGTCTCCCTCGATCATGTCTATGTAGCTGACCATCGGGGCGATCCTTGGAATATAATCATCCTCGATCGGAACATCAATATTCTCGATCGATACATCCTGTATATGGCAGTGCTCACCTGTCAATGATGCATATGCATATCTGGCGCAGTCGGGAAGCGCTACGGTAACGCTTATGATCCTTGATCCGTCGTCTATCCTGATAAGGACGTGATCTTTTACCCTTACCGCCTCTACCAAATATTCAATGCCGGCCGAAGGATCGATCTGTCTGTCAGCCGAATCCTCTTTTGCCGTGATGTTCGTCTCGGCTTTTCTTGCCCCGGTGACAACGACATTACCGTTGAACCGGATCTGAGCATACTCGAAGTAGTTAAGATCCCTGATGGTTTTTTCTTCATCATGGATACGTCCGTCAAGCGAATCGAACATTATTATCGTAGGAATGTGTTTTCCCGCGTCGTCAGCTTCCGTCGGCACTGACCGGAGGTGTATTTTGGTTATTCCGTAAGCGATCAGTATTCCTTCCGATACCTCTTCCCTGTACCGGCCGCATACCAGTTCATTCCTGCCTGCGAGTTCCTTTACCTCCGCACGCTCCTTCATAGTATATTCAGAATCCAAATCGATAAGATGCAGCATTACCTTTGCGATGTCGGGATCGAACTGCATGCCGGCCCCCTTAACGATCTCTTCACGCACTATCTGCTGCGGCATTGCATCGCGGTAGCTTCTGTTGGACGACATGGCATCATATGCATCCGCCACAGCGATTATCCTTGATATCTCGGGAATGTCACTGCCTTTAAGTTTATCGGGATAACCCTTCCCGTCATATCTTTCATGATGGTTGCTCGCTCCGATGGAAAGATACGGATATTCGGTGATACCGGAAAGGATCTGCTTTCCTATAGCCGAATGTTTCTTGATCTCTTCGTACTCTTCTTCCGTCAGCTTTCCCTTTTTATTTAGGATCTCATCCTTTATTCCTATCTTGCCTACATCATGAAGAAGCGCAGCATAGTATATCTCTCTGCACTCTTCTTCGCTCTTTCCGAGAAACTCCGCTATCTTTTGGGAATATTCCGCAACACGCTGGGAATGTCCGCGCGAATATTCATCCTTTGCATCTATCGCATTGACAAGAGCCGTTGCCGTCTGCTCGAACAAACGCTCGGCACCTTTTTGTCGAGCATACGCATAATCAAGTTCGATGGCCTGAAGTTCCGAAAGCTGTTTGTTTCTGCGATTGATAAGAATGATCACGACCAGAACAAGAATATTGTTGAACATACCCGGAAGCGTCGTGGCACTGCGTCTCATGATCATGCCCATAAGATTCATCGGAAAGTTAAGGATCACAAGGATCAGGGCCGTTATGAAACCGACCCTGTCCGTGTATACGACCATTATTATCAGGCACATGTTTGCAAATGAAGATAACACTCCCGTAAACATGGATAACGGAACAGGCGTCCCGAACACATCCACGGTATCAACGATGCGCGATACTTTAAGCAGATATGCCGTACTTATCACATACAGTATCAAAAGAACGATGAATACCGGGGATATCTTTTTACCTTTTTTTGCATTCATATGTAAAAGTTTCCCTGTTCTTTACGACTTCCAGAGACTGTGAAGGTTGCAGTATGCATACGCAGCTACAACTTCGTCACCATCGCAGATAGCAAAGCATGCCTTGGGAGCATCGCCCGGCGACAATGCTTTTCTCTGGTTTCCGCTCTTTGTCTCAAGAGCGATCCACTCGATGTAGTGCTCGCTGAGCATCGGGTGCTCCACAGATCCTACGGTAACGGTCACACTTGTTCCGTTTACTTCGATGACCGGCACGTGCTTTTCAACAGCCGCATCAGTCGTTCCGGGAACTATCTCCTTCATTGCCTCGCCACAGCACATGATCGGAACACCCGTTCCCTTTACGATCGCAACGATCTGTCCGCAATGTGCACACTGATAAAACTTCATTTCCATGATTCTTTCTCCTTTCCTGTTTTAACCATATAAGTTAATATATTTATTGATTGGTAGATCCTTTTAGAAGCTCGCAATTTAATTATTTATACAAGTATGATATCATATAGATGTAAACAGTTGTATCTGATTACGCTTCGGACGTATCCTGGAGGCGAAAGCATTTATCAGGGATCAGATGACTGTTTTTTGTTTTCTATAAACG
>CADCPL010000089.1 GCA_902803305.1 uncultured Lachnospiraceae bacterium | reverse complement strand
CGATCTGCTATGACGAATTCGATCCTGCTAAAGACAAAAAGATCTCATATGAGTCAGCGGTCATCATCAACGCTGCCGGAGTATATGCGGACAGGTTCCACAACATGATGACGGATGATAAACTGACGATCACTCCGCGAAAAGGCGAATACTGTCTTCTTGACGTAACAGCCGGCGGTCATGTCGATCACACGATATTCCGTATGCCGTCCGAACTCGGTAAGGGAATACTCGTCTCTCCCACCATTCACGGCAATCTTCTTGTCGGTCCCACAGCGACCGATCTTGACGATAAGGAAGGAACATATACTACCGCCGAAGGACTGGCTGCGGTAAACCGTCCGGGTGCATCTGCGGTAAAGGATCTTCCTATGGGCGAGGTCATTACAAGTTTCGCCGGTCTGCGGCCTCACGGTGACCGCGGTGATTTTGTAATAGGACAGATAGAGGGGTGTCCCGGTTTTATCGATGCTGCGGCGATCGAATCTCCAGGATTGTCTGCTGCGCCCGCGATAGGTGAGATGGTGGCAGGAATTGTGTGCGACATACTCAATCCCGCGCTTCGGGATGATTTTTGCGAGGAGCTCGAGCCCCTTACATATATGAAGCTGCTTCCTCTTGAAAAACAACAGGAGCTGATCAAAAAAGACAGCACATACGGAAACATCATATGCCGCTGCGCATCGGTGTCCGAGGGCGAAATACTCGAAACTATCAGACGTCCTCTAGGCGCACGTACTCTTGACGGAGTGAAGCGAAGGACAGGTGCGAACATGGGGCGATGTCAGGGCGGATTCTGCTATCCGAAAGTCATGGAGATACTCAGCCGCGAACTCGACATCCCGATGGAGAAGATAACCAAGAAAGGCCGCGGTTCCGAAATACTTGCAGGAAAGATCAAGGAGACCATCTGATATGGAAAAAAGCATGTTATATGATTCGATAATAGTAGGCGGCGGTCCCGCCGGAATGGCTGCCGCACTCTCTCTTTCCGAGGAAGGCATCAAAAACATCCTCATACTCGAAAGAGATAACGAGCTGGGCGGGATACTTAATCAATGCATCCACAACGGTTTCGGACTTCACACATTCGGTGAGGAGCTTTCGGGTCCGGAATATGCCCTTCGTTATATCGAAAAAACCAAAGCGATAGAACACCGTCTGAACACGATGGTCATGAACATACAACCGAAAGAAGAAAACGGCAGGATCATAAAAGAAGTAACCGCCTACAGCAGCGAGCACGGATTGCAGGTATTTAACACAAAATCCGTGATACTGGCCATGGGATGCCGTGAAAAACCGCGCGGTGCTCTCAATATCCCCGGCACGCGTCCCGCAGGTATATACTCGGCAGGCACGGCACAGAAATTCGTCAATATCGACGGACTTATGCCCGGGCGCGAGGTCGTCATCCTCGGATCCGGCGATATCGGTCTGATCATGGCAAGACGAATGACTCTCGAAGGTGCAAAGGTTAAGCTCGTAGCCGAGATCATGCCATACTCGGGCGGTCTGAAGCGTAACATAGTCCAGTGTCTCGATGACTTCGGCATTCCTCTTCTGCTGTCTCATACGGTAACAAAGATAAACGGAAAAGACAGGGTTGAATCCGTTGTGATCTCGAAGGTGGACGAAAACCTGAAGCCGATACCGGGCTCTGAACAGGAAGTAAAATGCGATACTCTCCTGCTTTCCGTCGGTCTGATCCCCGAAAACGAACTGTCAAGGAACATGGGACTTGATATGTCACGCGCCACCCGCGGACCGGTCGTATCCGATGATCTCATGACAAGCTGTCCCGGCGTATTTGCATGCGGCAATGTGCTTCACGTTCATGACCTTGTGGACAACGTTTCCAAAGAATCAGCACAGGCAGGAAAAAACGCGGCAACATATATCAGATCATTTGATTCACCGGGATCAAACAGCCATACGGCTCCGGATCCAGATTCGGATATCATGAAGAGATTTGCCAAAAAGAATTCAACAAGAAACGGCGTCAATCCGAATGATGTTACGGATGGTCAAGGCGGCGCCAAAGTCCATACGCTGCCATGCATCACCTGTCCCAACGGCTGCATACTCACCGTGACCGAGAAGGACGGAAAAGTCATTTCCGTATCAGGCAATGCATGCGATCGCGGTGATGCTTACGGACGAAGCGAAGTACTCGCTCCTTCCAGGATGGTCACATCATCCGTCAGGGTACGCGGCGCCTCAAAGCCCGTGGTATCCGTAAGGACGGCTTCCGCTATACCCAAGGATAAGATAGCCGACGCGATCGGGCTTATGAAAGACCTTACAGTTGATGCTCCCGTAAATGCCGGCGACGTGGTGATAGCTGACATAGCCGGAACTGGAGTTGACCTGATCGCCACATACACTATCCGGTAACAGAAAATACGCATAAATAAAGGAGGTCCATATGAGCATTACCAACTATACATTTCAATCTTCGGACGACACACACACAACAATACATGCCGTAAAGTGGCTTCCCGCCGGCGATCCCGTTGCCGTCATGCAGCTCACCCACGGAATGCAGGAATATATAGAGCGTTACAGCGAATTTGCACAGTATCTTACGGATAAGGGATTTGCGGTATTCGGTCATGACCATATAGGCCACGGAGACTCGGTATCGGATCCGTCGGAGCGAGGCAGGATGCACTCAAGCTGGCCTGACAGGGCAATGGTCGAGGATATGTTCACGCAGTATAACATCATCAAAGAACAGTACCCCGGCAAACCGCATTTCATCCTCGGGCACAGCATGGGGTCATATCTACTGCGGGAATTCCTGTTCGTCAAAGCCTCAAAGCTTGACGGTCTTTCCGGTGCGATCATCATGGGAACCGGCACGGAAAACAATGCAGCCATCATAGCAGGCACTATGTTATGTAAACTTATAATGCTCTTTAAGGGAAAAGATGCCACCTCGGATCTCATCAGCGGTCTCATGTTCGGAAGTGCTTACAAAGACTTTGATACAACAGGCAAGGATCCGGCAAACAGCTGGCTGTCGAAAAATACGGAAAACGTCATAGAATTCTTTACGAATGAAAAAGGCGGATATGCATTCTCTCTCAACGGATACATGGTACTTCTGCGCGCCACTCTTTTTGACAATAAGATGTCCAATATAAGGCGTATGAACATGAACATCCCGATCCTGTTCGTATCAGGTGATCATGATCCCGTCGGACAGCTTGGTACCGGCGTTGTAAAAGCTTATGAGAAATTCAAGGAAGCGGGGGTACGCGATCTGTCAATAAAACTGTATGAAGGCGACCGTCATGAGATACTGAACGAACTTGACAGGCAGACCGTATTCGATGATCTGTTTAATTGGATGAATGAGAGATACTCTTAAGAACCGTCATGATCTGACTTTGTACTGTTCATAGACGGCTCTTATCGCCTAATTGTACTTACCGTATCTCTTCTTGATCTTGAGTCTGTTGACGGCACGCGCGAGCATTCCCTTGGCCGCACGATAGTTGATCCTGTCGGTCTTGCCCGACATAGCATCCCTTGCCATCTGTTCTTCCTGAAGCGCTCTCTCTTCGTCTATATCATCGGGATCCTCTGCGGACTCTACAAGTATCAGCACTTCATTGTTTTCCACCTTAACGATCCCGTTTGATACCGCGGCATGACACCTCGTCCCGTCCGGCAGTGTATACTTGACAACACCTATCGTAACAGCCGCAACAAGGTTCTCGTGCATCGCCTGTATCCCGTACATTCCCTCCGTCGTCGGTATCACAAGCGACACGCACTTACCGTTGAAAAAATCATTATCCGCTTCGATAATATGAAGGTTAAACTCATTCATAACTGTTTGCTCTTGGCATATGCATCATCAAGTGTTCCTACGTTATAAAAAGCCGCCTCGGGCATATCGTCAACGTCTCCTCCGAGGATGGCGTCAAATCCTTTTATCGTTTCATCGAGTGTAACATAAGCTCCCTTCATCCCCGTGAATTTCTCTGCAACACTCATGGGCTGCGACAGGAATCTCTGCGCCTTCCTTGCACGCAATACCGTGATCTTATCCTCTTCGCTCAGTTCTTCCATTCCGAGGATCGCTATTATATCCTTGAGTTCGTTATATCTCTGAAGAAGATTCTTTACTTCCCATGCCGTATCGTAATGCTTCTTTCCGACTATGCTCTCCTCCAATATAACGGACGAGGATTCAAGCGGATCGACAGCGGGATAGATTCCCTGCTCCGCGATCTTACGCGACAGTACCGTCGTTGCATCAAGATGCGCAAATGTCGTTGCGGGTGCGGGATCTGTCAGATCATCCGCGGGAACGTATACAGCCTGAACACTTGTTATCGATCCGTTTGTCGTCGATGACACGCGTTCCTGAAGAGCTCCCATTTCTTCGGCAAGAGTAGGCTGATATCCGACTGCTGACGGAAGACGTCCGAGCAGCGTCGATACCTCACTTCCTGCCTG
>CADCPL010000088.1 GCA_902803305.1 uncultured Lachnospiraceae bacterium | reverse complement strand
TTGACATGAGATTCCTCGTGAAGGACCATTCCGATAGTCTTGCTCCACCAGTGCTTGATGTGTGTTATCTGGAAAAACTTGGTGATAACAGTACATACAAGCCCCGTTCCGAGCAGCATGATCAGTCCGAACCATCCCCACGCAAATCCGTTGACTGCGTCATTGATACGTACGATAGTGTCCATTTCTCATCTCCTCATAACTAAATCAAAAGTTTTTTCATAACAAAATACATAATAACATCAGAGTTCTTTCAGTGTCTATAACTACTTGATTTTTTCACTTCTTATTTTATAATAGATGTGTTTGTGTATTTATAAACCAATAGTGTGGAAAGAGGTAATATTTATGGAAAACAAATGGGTCCGCGGTGCGATCCCCGCACTGCTTCTTCACTGCAGCATCGGTACCGTATACTGCTGGTCGACATTCTCAACTGAGATAGCAAATTATATAGGATCGACGAAATCGGCGACCGAGTGGGCATTTTCACTTGCTATCTTCTTCCTCGGAATGTCAGCGGCATTCCTCGGAGACGTGGTTGAAAAGGACATTCACAGATCATCACTGATAGCAACGATCTGCTTCACCGCAGGTATGGTCGGAACGGGATTCGGTATCATGATCAAGTCGCTTCCCGTCATTCTGATCTTCTACGGATGTGTAATGGGTATAGGTCTCGGAACCGGATATCTGTCACCGGTCAAGACGCTCATGCTGTGGTTTGAGGATAAGAAAGGTCTTGCAACAGGACTTGCGGTTGCCGGATTCGGACTGGCGAAGGCTATCGCGAGCCCGATCATGCAGGCTATCCTCAACAAGTTCAACGATAATCCCGCGCCCATGTTTTTCATTATGGGTGGTGTATATTTCGTGATGATGTTCATCGGACATCTGATCCTGAAAAAACCCTCGACCTGGACGGAGGCTCACTCCGAAGGCGGCCTGAAGGAGTTCTTTTCCACACTTGCAAATAACTTCAAGACATCATTCGGGAATAAAACGTTCATCGGGATCTGGCTCATGTTCTATATCAACATAGCATGCGGTCTTGCACTTATTTCACAGGAAAAGATGATCTTCAAATCGGTAGGTCTTTCGGTAGGTGTATGTGCAACTCTCGCAACTGTAACAGCCATCGCAAACGCAGCCGGAAGACTCGGATTCTCTGCCTGGGCAGATACGCTCAAGGACAGGAACACGATCTACAAGCTGATCTTCATTCTCTCGATTGCATTTACACTCCTTGTTGTTGTCACACAGGGTATCGTAAGAGGAGCACAGGTTCCTGCGCTTGCAATACTTTGCGTTGCACTTCTGATAATGGTCAATGCCGGATACGGCGGAGGCTTCTCGAATGTTCCTACGCTCCTGTCAGATCATTTCGGAATGGGTAAGATCAGTTCGGTTCACGGAATGTGCCTCAGTGCATGGGCTATCGCAGGTCTTACCGGAAACCAGATGGCAACTGCGATCGTTAACAGGGTCGGAGAGTTCAAAGAGATCATCCTTTCAAACGGCGAGTCCGCTAACGTTAATCCGGTCGGTTATCAGACGGTTCTGTATGTAACCGGAACGCTGTATATTATCGCACTCATAATCAGCTGCGTGATGGTACCGAAGTTGAACAATAAAGAAAAGTGATCAGGCTTTTAATAAGAATCCGAAAGGTAGTTTATGAAAAAAAGAGATGACGTACATAAGATTTTGATCATAGGCAGCGGGCCGATAATCATAGGGCAGGCGTGCGAGTTTGATTACTCGGGAACGCAGGCGTGCAAGGCACTCAAGAAACTGGGTTACGAGATCGTTCTCGTTAATTCCAATCCCGCAACGATCATGACCGATCCGACAACGGCGGATGTCACTTACATCGAGCCTCTTAATGTCGATCGGCTGACGCAGATAATCGAGAAGGAACGTCCCGACGGACTGCTTCCGAACCTCGGAGGACAGACGGGACTGAACCTTGCTTCAGAGCTGTACAAAAAGGGCGTGCTTGACAAGTACGGCGTTAAAGTCATCGGAGTACAGGTTGATGCGATCGAGCGC
>CADCPL010000087.1 GCA_902803305.1 uncultured Lachnospiraceae bacterium | reverse complement strand
CCGGCGGCGATAGGTGCCAAGAAAGCCGATAAGAAACGAATGGTCGTTGCAGTATGCGGTGACGGTTCTTTCCAGATGTCGATGAATGAACTGGCCACTCTCATGCAGCATGATATTCCGATAAAGGTCATCGTATTCAATAACGGATACCTTGGACTTGTCAGGGAATACCAGCATAATACGTATAAAGAAAACTATTCCATGGTAGATCTCGGAACGGTTCCCGATGTTTCATGTATAGCTGCGGCTTACAGAATTCCTTTTGTCCGCCTGAAGAACAATAATAATATGGACGAAGTGATAAAAGAGTTCCTGAAAGCCAAAGGACCCGGACTTATGGAATGCTTCATAGATCCCATGGACACTGTAAGGTAGATATCATGAAGAGATTATATTCAATCCTTGTTGAAAACAGATCCGGCGTTTTGTCCAAAGTAAGCGGATTGTTCGCAAGACGATGCTTTAATATCGATTCACTTGCCGTCGGTGAGACCGATGACCCGGCTGTATCATGCATTACTATAGTCAGTTCGGGAGACAAAGGAACGCTTGAACAGATCGAAAAACAGCTTAACAAGAAGATAGATGTCATCAAGATCAAGACTTTTTCGGAAGAAGAGAGCATTTCGAGAGAACTCATGCTCGTAAAGGTCAAATATACCAAGGCAAATCGCAGAGAGATCATGGAGATATGCGAGATACTTGACGCAAAGATAGTCGACATGTCAAAGAATCTCATGATGATCCAGATATGCGATACGCCGGATAAAACGGCGCTCCTGATCCAGATGCTCAGATCCGTGGCCATCGTCGAAGTGGCCAGGACCGGTACACTTGCACTTCAGCGGTGCCAGCTTTCCGATTGAAATGTCGGATATTTAAGAAGATTGAAAGGGGTTTTGTTCCATGATCAAAGTCATTCAGCTTATAGTTGATAATACATCGGGTGTTCTGTCGAGGATCTCGGGACTGTTTTCCAGGCGCGGATACAATATTGAGAGTATAACGGCCGGAATAACCGCAGATCCAAGATATACGAGGATCACAATAGTTACGAGCGGTGATGCGGATATTCTCGAACAGATCGAAAAACAGGTGGGCAAGCTCATCGATGTAAGGGATATAAGGGTTCTTGATCCCGAAGATTCCGTATACAGAGAGCTGGTGCTTATAAAAGTCAAGGTCGGGGAAGAAAAGCGTCAGGCACTTGTGACCGTATGTGATGTGTTCAGATCCAAGATAATAGATATCACAAAGGATTCCATGATAATCGAACTTACGGGTACTCAGTCCAAGGTTTCCGCATTTATTGAAATGCTTAGCGAATATGAGATACTTGAGATCGCCAGAACCGGTATAGCAGGACTTCGACGCGGAAGCGACGGAGTTGTGTATTTATAGAAATTTACTGAATCAACAGGAGGATTTGAAATGCAAAGGATTTTTTATCAGGAAGATTGTAATCTGTCAATGCTCGATGGCAAAACGATCGCAGTGATCGGATACGGCAGCCAGGGACATGCTCATGCGCTTAACGCAAAAGAGTCCGGCTGTAATGTTATCATCGGACTGTATGAAGGGTCAAAGAGCTGGAAGAGAGCAGAAGAGCAGGGCTTTGAGGTATATACTGCTGCCGAGGCTGCCAAGAAAGCTGACATCATTATGATCCTCATCAATGATGAACTTCAGGCTGATATGTACAAGAAGGACATCGAGCCTAATCTTGAAGCCGGTAACATGCTCATGTTCGCTCACGGATTCAATATCCATTTCGGATGTATCAAACCTCCCAAGGATGTTGATATAACAATGGTTGCTCCCAAAGGCCCCGGTCATACGGTAAGAAGTGAATATCAGGCCGGAAAGGGTGTTCCCTGTCTTGTTGCGGTAGAGCAGGATGCATCGGGTAAGGCACTTGATATAGCACTTGCTTATTCCCTTGCTATCGGCGGTGCAAGAGCAGGTGTTCTTGAGACAACATTCAGGACCGAGACCGAGACCGATCTGTTCGGTGAGCAGGCTGTTCTTTGCGGCGGTGTATGTGCACTCATGCAGGCAGGCTTTGAGACACTCGTTGAAGCAGGTTATGATGAGAGGAACGCGTATTTTGAGTGTATCCATGAGATGAAGCTCATTGTTGATCTTATTTATCAGTCTGGATTTGCCGGAATGAGATATTCAATTTCCAATACAGCCGAATACGGTGATTACGTAACAGGTCCCAAGATCATCACCGAAGAGACGAAGAAGACAATGAAGAAGATCCTTTCGGATATTCAGGACGGTACATTTGCCAAGGAATTCCTTCTGGATATGTCACCTGCGGGAAGAAAGGTTCACTTTAATGCAATGAGAAAGCTTGCAGCAGAGCATCCTTCAGAGAAGGTCGGTGAGGAAGTACGTAAGCTTTATTCATGGAATAACGAAGACGAAAAACTTATCAATAACTAAAGTTATTTAATGGAGGGTCGCATATTGAGATCAATAATCACGATCGGAAGACAATTTGGAACCGGCGGACATGAAATAGGTCAAAAGCTTGCGGAGAAGCTCGGTATCCCCTGTTATGATAAAGAACTGATAAAGCGTGTTTCTCAGGAATCGGGGCTGTGTCCGGAGATACTTGAGAATAACGATGAACGCCCGACGAGCAGTTTTTTATATAATCTTGTAATGGATACTTATTCATTCGGGATCACCAATTCCAATTATGTTGATATGCCCCTTTCCCATAAAGTTTTTCTTGCTCAGTTTGATACGATCAAGAAGATCGCGAATGACGGACCATGTGTTATCGTAGGCAGATGTGCGGATTATGCGTTGTCTGACTACGATAACGTCCTTAATCTTTTCATATACGGTGATATTAATAAGCGTATAGAACGGGTAATGAAAAAATATAACGTATCAGAAAAAGACGCAAAAGATATGATACTCAAGAAAGACAAGCAGCGCGCCAGCTATTACAATTATTATTCAACCAAGAAGTGGGGAAAAGCCGAAACCTACAGTCTTTGTGTTGATTCAACGGTTCTGGGGCGCGACGGTACCGTTGAGCTGTTATGCCAGTTTGTGAATGACTATGAACAGAGAATCCAAGCATAATTCTTATCTGAAAATAGGTGTTAACGGGCTTCTCATCGTTTGCGGCGGGATATTTTTCTATTATATCCTTTTCCATTCCGATAAGCTTTCTGCGCTTATAAAGGCTGTATTATCTATATTTACACCGATAATATCAGGCCTTGTGATCGCTTATATATTAAATCCGATCATGAGGTTTCTCGAAAACAAAGTGTCTTATCCGATCTGGAACAGGATAAAACCCAAGAAAGATCATGTATATTCAAAAGAAAAGATCGTAATACGAGTGATATGCGCTACAATAACACTCGTTTTGTTTATTGCGCTCATATACGGACTTATCATAACGGTCGTACCACAGCTTGTTACAAACATACAGAGCGTGCTGTCACGTATTCCCGTGTATCTGCTTAATATAAATGACTATTATTCCAATATTCTCATCAAGTATCCCAATCTTGAATCCATGCTGACGCAGTACAGTATAGATATGTCCAAACTGTTCTATAACAAGATCCTTCCGTATTTTGAGGATCTGATCAGCAAGACATCATCAAGCCTGCTCGGGAGTATCATTACGATATTCAAGAGTCTCTTGAACTTTATAATCGGAATAATAATCTCACTGCATCTGCTCATAGATAAAGAAAGATTCGTTGCGCAGTCCAAGAAGGTCCTGTATGCGTTTTTGAAGCGGGAGAGGGCTAATAACTTCATAAATAATCTCCGTTACACGGATAAGATATTCGGTGGGTTCATTACAGGTAAAGTAATTGATTCGTTCATAGTAGGTATTCTTTGTTATATAACAATGCT
>CADCPL010000086.1 GCA_902803305.1 uncultured Lachnospiraceae bacterium | reverse complement strand
TTCATCTCCTTGTTGATACGTCCCATTACCATACCCTCTTTTACCTTGTCGGGCTTGGATGCTTCCTTGGGATCGTTCTCGATCTGAGCCATGATGATCTCTTTTTCCTTTGCAAGGAATTCCTGATCAACGTCCTTCTGTGAAATGAACTTCGGGCTAAGCGCTGCAACCTGCATTGCAATGTTCTGAAGAGCTTCCTTAACTGCATCTGTTACATCACCGCACTTTGCAGACACAAGAACGCCGATCCTTCCGCCGCCATGCAGATAAGATACAACGCAGTCTCCTTCAACTCTCTCGAATCTTCTTACAGAAAGCTTCTCACCGATCTTTGCGGTCTTCTCAACAACAACATCACGAAGGCCGTCCTTGTCAAGAAGAGTCTCAACATCCTCTCCGTCCTTGCCGCCTGTAAGTCCTGTTGCAAGAGCTGTATCCGCAACCGACTGAACGAACTCCTGGAACACTTCGTTCTTTGCTACAAAGTCAGTCTCTGAATTGACTTCTACAACAACTGCCTTCTTATTCTCAAGCATAGCCACGCGGCAGATACCTTCTGCTGCGATACGGCTTGCCTTCTTCTCTGCCTTTGCCGCACCTGATTTTCTCAGAAACTCTACGGCTGCATCCATATCTCCGTCTGTCTCGCCAAGTGCCTTCTTACAATCCATCATGCCGGCACCGGTCATCTCACGTAACTCTTTTACCATTGCTGCGGTTATATCTGCCATTACTGTATCCTCCTATTAAATCTCGTATTATGCCTGCTCCTCGGCTGCTTCTTCCTGTGATGCATCAGCAGCATCAGTTCCGTCTGCGCTAACTTCTGCAGTCTCGCCCTGCTTAGCCTCTATAACTGCATCAGCCATCTTGGATACGATAAGCTTAACGGCTCTGATCGCATCATCATTACCCGGGATAACATAATCGAGTTCCTCGGGATCGCAGTTTGTATCGGCGATACCTATAAGAGTGATGCCGAGTGAATGAGCTTCCTGCACACAGATATGCTCCTTCTTGGGATCAACAACGAAGATAGCATCGGGGATCTTTCTCATATCCTTGATACCGCCAAGGTTCTTCTCAAGCTTTTCCCATTCCTTCTTAAGTCCGATGACTTCCTTCTTGGGGAGAACATCAAATGTGCCGTCCTGACTCATCTTCTCGATATCTTTGAGTCTTCTGATACGTGACTGGATAGTCTTGAAGTTTGTAAGCATTCCTCCAAGCCATCTCTCATTGACGTAGAACATTCCGCAACGCTCTGCCTCGGACTGAACCGCATCCTGAGCCTGCTTCTTGGTTCCTACGAAAAGAATCGTTCCTCCGTTGGCAACGATCTCAGATACTGCGTTGTACGCATCATCAACCATTCCTACGGACTTCTGAAGATCGATGATATAGATACCATTTCTCTCCATGTAGATGTACGGAGCCATCTTAGGGTTCCATCTTCTTGTCTGGTGTCCGAAATGCACACCTGCTTCCAATAACTGTTTCATGGAAATAACGCTCATTTTTCTACCTCCTGGTTTTAAGCTTCCGTACGCTTCAAACTGAAACGGCGACCTGCGAGCACACAGGCACCTGCCGCACATCCGCGTACGTGTTTATTTGGGCTATCGCCCCGCAACTTTTAAAATGTATCACATCTTAACAGGGTTTGCAACACTATTTAACATACTTCATTTCTCTGATCTTTTCATATATCATATCAGCTATGGCATTGTAAGATCTCTGGGACAGGTGTGTCTTATCGGAACTGTACCCACATTTGTCTATAATAGCCAGTATGTCCACGTAATGATTTTTGTAATGGGACTTAAGGGCCTTGTTAATCGTAATGGCATTGTCCCTGCCCAGTGTTTTCCTGTCCGTTGTACCTATGACGATATACTTGCCGCAAAATCCGGCTTCCGAAAGAAGGAACCTGTCGATCTTCTTTATCACACCGGATGTGTCCGTGTTCACCACCGGATCAGCACCCCAGTCCACCCAGTCATTGGACCCCACCCAGAATACGTACACTATATCTGGGCTTACCGTGTGGTTATTTTTGTATTTCTCCAGGATGTAGCCCGTCTTCTTTCCATAGAGTCCCAGACCTTCTACACCGACTTCCGTAAATCCTCCCGACTGAAGATCTTTTTCCAGTCTCTTATAAGGTGCACCCGCAATATTGTCCCCGTCTTCGCCCAATGACCCCTGTGTCAGCGAATCTCCAAGCCAGTGTATCGCAGTAGTTTGAGGAACATCACTCTCATCCTCAAGAAACGGCAACATCCTTACCTTGACGGTCTCGGTGTTTGACGGGTATTTTCTGCCTTCAAGTCCGGTAACGCTGTATTCCACCCATCCTCTGCAGTCGCTATCGGGATCAAATGATCTGTAATCCGTTGTGATATGCTCCAATACAAGCTCTCCGTCATTTAGACTGACCTTGAAATTATCACGGAAATTGTTCACATTTCCCTTATCGTTGTTGTCGTAATATGCTATAGGGGCTTCGTTTATACACCTGACGTTTTTCTTTACCTTAAACGGTATCTCGGCGCTTCCGCCGTATTTAAGTTCCACTGTCCCGCTAGTAAGAGATACCGAGGGTGCTTTTGCCGGAGCTGCGTTTATCTTAATGTCGCAGGCATTTGATACCCTCTTCATCATCGGTTCGCCTCCCTCTATTCCGGGGATGATCTCTGAGATTACTGCCGAAAAAAAGTATGTTCCCTTCGGAATGCCGATCTTCTCGACCTCTTCCCTTCCAATTTCACACTTTACAGTGACCGTTCCTAAAGAGACCGTACAATTCGGGCAAAACGTATCATACCCGCTGTTCAACTGCTTCCCCAGCAGTTCTCTTGCCTCTGCCATTTTCCCGCCCGATGCGGTGTCCGTAAATGCTACAAAATAATCTTTTGAATCATCAAGTCCCTCCGCAGTGAACTCCATTGTATACTCCGTTTTTTCAGAGTCGGAATATATATCAAGGCTCTTTTTCAATGCGCCTTTGGGCTTTAACTCCACTGCAGGCGAAGAAAAGGTTATCCTGTTCACCTTTGTCTTTTTTTCTTTGCCGGAACCGTACGTATATGTGATCTTTACCTCTGATGACTTCGGTTTTACAAACAGGTAATTCCGGCTGATCCAGTCCGCTTCCGATGGTATCTCGTTCGTTCCCTTATTAAGGATAGCCCCGCCCTTGACCTTTACGGATGAAGTATTCTTTAATATGCTCCCGTTATTCACCGTTGCGTCCAGTGCAACGAGAAGAACTGAGGCAGGCTCGATCACTGCCGTTCCATCATCCGCAAACGTTACAGGGACCATCTCATGTCCCGTCATGGCATATGCCTTAAGCTCATATGAAGAAGCAGCGCCCTCCTTTATGACGACCTCTGTGGTGATGCTGCTCTTTGTCCCATTTGCGGCCGATGCGGTGATCTTGTACTTACCGGCCTTTCCAATGGTTTTGATCACGCCGCTTCTGTCAATGACAAAACTTTTATCCGATGATCTGAATATAAGATCGGAAGGTGACAGCTCATCCGTGTCCGAATATACCTTTATGTTTTTCCCCTCAAGCTCATGCGATCCATATGTGCCTTTAAGATCGTCAGTTCCCACCTTTATCGCAGTAAGGGCCGTGACCTTATCCGCGATACTGATCGGTCCTGAAATGCCGTAGCACTCATTTTGGTCAAAATCAGCAGCACGTGCTTTTATATAAAAAAAATCGTTGTCCGAATCAGGATGTACATAGTTTTTATCAAGCGTCACCATCCCGTTCTTATTGTTGATATTAAGGTGTCCATACAAACTGTCATCTTCTGACAGGGGCTCCCCGTCTGAACCAAGCAGTTCAAAGATCACTTTGTTCGAATAAGGTTTCCTGTCCCCGTCACCGTTATTGAGTATAAGCACTGGTTTTATGGTTGCAGCCTTATTCACCTGCTTGTACATGTGTGATGCAGTCTCAATGGCTATATGGTCTATAGGCTGCTTTACGGTTACCGTAAGCGTAGCGGGAGTAACATATGCCGTGATGTTTCCATCCTTTTCCGGAAGGATCGGCCATACTTTCAATGTGTATATCCCCGGAGCGGTATTTTGCGAATCAAGTACAATGGTATTTCCATCTATCTTCAGATCACTGTCCGGAAGTCCCGATTCAATAAACGTTGCGTTCTGTGCCTGCAACCGGGCTTTTGCAAGACCCACTACGCTTGTTTTTGAACTGTACTTTGCAACCGCAAGCGTAATGTTCTTCTCTCCGGATATCAGAGTTGTCTTTTTCTTTGTAAGTCTAAGCTTTGTCTCGTATCCGGACTGCTCTGTCACCTGATCGGTCTGATCCGTCTGTTCCTCCACTTCCATCCGGTCATTCTCATCGGAAATCAGAAGTTCTGTATCCTCATTGACGATCTGTGTACCGTCTGATTCAACAATTTCCAAAACAGGATCAGTAACCGGTTCCTCTAATGCAAAGACATCCGTATATAACGCGGACATCATTACAGCCGCAACAGCTCCTATCGTTATACTCTTTAAGCACATTGACATTTTCATGCTTCTTCTTCCGTAGTCTTGAACATCGGCTACCCTTCATCCGTTGCAGCCTTGGTTACTGAGAGTCTTGAAACCCTGCGCTCCCCCGCCTCGATTACAACGATATGGTACGGACCGTAATCAAAGCAGTCGCCTTCCTTCGGAAAATCACCTGTATATTCGATTGCCCAGCCGCCTGCAGTCTGGGATTCGAAGTCAAAATCATCCTCATCGAT
>CADCPL010000085.1 GCA_902803305.1 uncultured Lachnospiraceae bacterium | reverse complement strand
CGCACTTTCCCTGCTGGCACGTCCAACCGACAGTTCCATCGTCATAACGGGAAGCCCCATGATCACAAGGAACACCAGATAAAACAGAACGAATATCGCTCCGCCGTACTGGCCGACCATATACGGGAATTTCCAGACATTTCCTATGCCTATCGCGCATCCCGCACTGACAAGGATGAATCCAAGCCTGGATCCGAATTTTTCCCTTTCCATTTTCACATCTCCTCTTTTTCCATTTTTTCCTGAAGCAGGGCCGCATACGCCCTTGCAATATCTTCAGTATTATTTATGTAATTACGAAGTGCATTTGCCTCATCAATCGATGTATATTTTACCATAAGAGCTTCTTCGCTGATTTCCAAAGGTTGTTTTGTAATTTCAATATTCCCTTCATCTGCGTCGCAAATAAATTGCAAGCACGACATAAGCAAAAGATCGTCATCAACCGTCATTCTTTCCTTATACATCTCGTATATCCGTTGAATATGTTTACCGTTTCCTTCTTTTCTGAAAGGTGTGGCAAGATAATTAGTCCAGTTGATAAGAGCTTTTGATATAAGCTGCTGCCTGCTCCTTACCGGATAATGTGCTATCATAATCTCCTGTTGGCTGGTCTTTATAACTTCCGGTCCGACAAAGTCATGGTTTCCCTGAACAATAAGAAAACCATCCATAGAAGCAATTTTTGAAGAGAAGAGAATCTTGCACACTACTCTGTGCTTTTTCCCGAATGCATATGTGATCCTTCGGGGGACGCAGGCTTCTGAACCGTCATCTTCGCTCTCAACGGGAAGGTAGACTCTCTGACTTAAGTAATAAGCCTGATCCCTGTCCCACCCCGCAATAACATCACGAACGTTTCTGCCATCCGGTGCAAATAAAATCTCATCATCGTCAAGCGGTATCAGCCAATCGGTTTCATACATTGACAGAACCCTTTGTATCAGAATATTCATCTTCATACTTTGAAAGCGCGCATTTTCCGGATCATTAAATATATCTATCCTGAATCCTTCTTCTTTAAGACTATTCAGTATCTCAAGCGTATTGTCCGTGGAATTGTTGTTAATAATGGCAAACCGATCGGCAAACAGGCCGTTGCCTCTTATATATGATTCTATGATGTCTGCAGAGTTCTTCACCATTCCTATAACAGTTATATCCATAAAATTGCCTTTCTCCGTCTTCGGAAGCACATTTTCAACTGACACTTTCATCTCAATATATCATAATAAGACTTCACATTAAACATGATTTTCTTCACTGTAGCGCTCTCATGTGATAAACTGTCCGTAAATATGCTGTCTGTTTGTTTGGAGGTATGATCATGGGAGTATTTGCGACACTTGATGAAGTAAGAGAACATTTCAAAAAAGACACATTCGCTACAAATGCAGGAATGCAGGTAGATGATTACTGTGATGACGGCTGTACATGTTCCGTCATACTCGGTGACGGGCACAGGAATGCTTACGGAGGTGTAATGGGCGGCGTGATCTTTACTCTTGCTGACCTTGCTCTTGCAGTTACCGCCAATAATATCCACAGTCTCTCGGTTGCGCAGTCTGTTAATATCAATTACCTGTCTGCACCAAAAGGTAAAAAACTTATCGCCAAAGCAAAATGTATTAAGAACGGAAAGACGACTTCAGTGATCACCGTCAACGTATCCGACGATACCGGAAGAGATGTGGCTCTTTTTGTCGGAACGGCATTTAAGCTTTAGTCTTTCATAACAGCCATTACCTTGATGTAATCCTCTGTTTTATCACGCATAAGCTCAAATCCGGAAATGATATCCTCGATCCCGAATCTTTGTGTTATGAGTTTTTCGGGATCGATCTTTTTATCCGCAAGGCGCTTTTGTACATAATTCCAGTCATCATCCTCGTCATGCCCGTCGATTGAAAAATACGAATTCCATGTTCCGCATATATGCAACTGATTGCGGAGTATCTTCCAGTATACCGACTTTTCAAATGTCATATCGGAATGCGGATTTCCGACAAAGCATACGCTCCCAGCGGGTGCAGCCGAATCTGTCGCAACAACTGCCGTCTCATTGCTTCCGACACATTCAAAAAAGATATCTGCTCCATGCCCGTCTGTACGATCCATTACAAAATCATGTGCACTTTCTGATCTGCTGTCACAATAGCAGTCGGAAGGAATCTCCATTTTCTCCATTGTATTTTTCTGAAACTCTTTGTTTCCTATAACGAGCAGTTTTTCAAATCCCGCTTCAAGCAGAAATGAGACAAGAATCGTTCCTATCGTTCCCAGTCCGATCACCGCAACAGTCTTATCTTTTTTTTCATCCTCAGATACGAAACGGGTGACATTTCTTATGGCATGGACCGCAACGGCCATAGGCTCAAGCATTGCCGCCGCCTCATACGAAACATTGTCCGGAAGCTTAATTAGGTTTTTCGCCGGAACGCTGACATATTCCGCAAAGCCCCCGTTACGACGCGATCCCAGATAGTCGTAATTTCTGCACATCTCAAACTGCCGTCGTCTGCACGGAACACATTTCCCGCACGGAATGAGCGGAAATATACCGACCCGTTTCCCGATCCATTTACTGTCTGATCCTTCTGCCGCACTTTCAACAAATCCGGAGAATTCATGGCCGATTATAAGCGGCATATTGTGTGCACCGTCCCTGTATGCTCTCGGTATGTCTGAGCCGCATATACCGCATGCCATCACTTTAACAAGAACTTCTCCTTCTTTCGGTTCCGGCTTCGGT
>CADCPL010000084.1 GCA_902803305.1 uncultured Lachnospiraceae bacterium | reverse complement strand
TCCCAGTTAGCAGCATCAAAAATATTGTCGTGGACGCTGTACCAGGGAATGTCTTCTCTGTCAAATACTGTTTCGGTATCAGCGTCAAAATCATAATTATCTCCTACGATTATTATCGGACCTTCTTCTTTTCGATCATTATTTATCGGGTTACCCGTATAGGGATTGGCCGGATCGTCAATAATACCGGCCATTGCTATAGTGGGAACGTCTGCATTCGTCATAAAAGATTCATCAATTGTTATCCCGCCGGTCTTTGAATCGTAATCCTTAACGAGAAGAACGGGATTAACACTTTCTGCATCTATCGGAACATCATCGAACTTCAGATAAGAAAACTGATCAAGCTCAAATCCGTGATCAGCCACGAAGATTATACGGGTATTGTCATACACTCCCAACTCTCTCAGCTTATCCATCCATTTGGCAAGCGAAAGGAAAGTAGCCATATTTGCGTCGTAGTGCCCTTCCTGGTCTCTGGAAGACAGGGCCATGGTGCGACCGTCAGGAAGTGTCCGGTCTTCTATCTCAAACAGTCTTACGGATGTATCGGGTTCGTAGTCAGGGGGGTTCAGCAGTGTATTTTCGTGCGGGCCGTCTGATTCGAGCATCAGAAGTTCCCCGTTATATTTATCCGATACTTCGGTCAGCTGCGGCATGAGTCGCAGAAATACCATACTTGTTATGAAGTGGGCCTTTATGTTATTGGATGTGATCGAAAGGTAGTCGCCGTTATCGTACACGGTTTCCTGCGCGAAGAGAGGGAGCGATCTGAAAATACTGTAGAAAAAGAAGTTTCTTTTCTGCTGTTCCAGCTCCAGACATGCTTTTTCCTTTTCGGTCATGTAGTCACTGTATTCCCCGTTGTTGACGTGATATGTATCACAGTTGTTGATATCATCAAAGATGACGGATCCTGTCTGAAATCCTTCCATATTTGCAAGAGGCAGATTGCATAGGGTTGAATGATATCCTTTTTCTTCAAACAGTTTCGGCATGAGTTTCAAAGCCTGGTTTTGTTTGTCCCGCAGGAGTACATCGCTATGTTTGTTTGATTCTGCCAGCATATACTCATATCCTCCGAAAAGAGCCGCAGAGGCATCTATCGTATCTGTGCCGGTGGATACGGTATTTGGGTAATAAGTGAAGCCTGAAAAAGCTTCAGCCAGTTCGGGCTTTTCCTCGAGCATATAAGGAATATAGGCGCCGATGGATCTGTCCAGCATCATTACAATAACATTCTTGCCGGTAGAACTGAGTTTGAGGATCTTGTTGTTTATATCCGCTTTGCCGTACATATCGTCCGATCCACTCTTTTCAAACAGATATGAGCTTCGGACGGTCTTTTCTATTGAGACATAGTTATAGCCGGCAAATATCGCCTCACACAGGATCAGTATCGTCAGGGCGTTAAGTACCGTCTTGCGGCTCTTTTTGAGAATGACCAAAATGACCATGCATGTGAAAATGACGAATGCCAGGTTCATGATCTCGCTGTAATAGTCATAAGACGGGTATTTGTCGTATTCGAGAGTGTACGATATTATCCCGAAATTGCCGGAGAAGACCATGTGGTTCAATATGAAGATGAATCCGCAGCATAGTATGATCCGGCTCCAAACACTGCGGAAAGCGTTGTTTCCGAAGAAGAATATGACCGAGCCCCATACGAGGAAAAATCCGGCGGCAAGCGCAAATGCCAGAAATGCATATCTCGTCGGATCAGCGTGCTTCAGAGTTTCGGCAAAATCCATGGGTGACGCACTTATCACCGAAAGAGGGATGGCAAGACCGGTAAAGATCGTGATGAGTACGGACGAAAGTGCCCATACTTTTATGGTGCCGGTGTCGGTTTTCTCTTTTACTTCGGGCACATCCTCAATCTTTTTTTCATTTTTTGTGTGTTTCTTCAGAATGACTTCCACAACTATGTTCTTACAGAGAGAGAAGATATTGTTAAGGGTCCAGTAGAAGACGAGTCCGGCAGGTGATCTGTACAAAAGAACAAGGAATACGAGCGCAAACACAACGGTCTGGATCTTTTCCTTTTTTGTTCCCTTCCTTGTATAGATGAAGGCGGACGCCAGATTGATCGCCGTCATCAGTATCGGAAGGATATTGATATGAACGCTGCCTATCTGAAGCAATCCGTCGCTTGCCCCCAGATCGCTTATCATAAGGAACGGGGTACCTTTCAGGAGTGAGAGGTTGGATAGAAAATTATATGCCGCCACAAAAAAAGGAACCTGAAGTAAAAGCGAAAGAGAACTCTTCAGGACATAATAAGGCTGGTAGTCGTTCTGGCGGTAATACTCGGACAACATCATGAAACGCTCGTCGCCTTTG
>CADCPL010000083.1 GCA_902803305.1 uncultured Lachnospiraceae bacterium | reverse complement strand
TTTTGCAAAAAAGAGCGATAACGATCCCTTCTTTGACGACGATTATCCGTGGATCGAGAAGATCGATTTTGACCCTTCCGATTACGGATACGATCTTTGCATTACCGACACAAAAGCATCTCATGCGGACCTTACCGATGAGTATGCGGCTATCCCGATCGAGATGAAAAGCGTTGCAAAATTTTTCGGCAAGGAAGTCCTCTCCGAGATTGATGAGGAAGAGTTCCTTGCAAAGATCCCGGACATCCGCAAAGCAACCGGCGACCGTGCCGTAATGAGAGCGATACATTTTCTCGGTGAGAACAAGCGTGTTATCGCAGAGGCAGAGAGCCTTAGGGAAAAAGATTTTGACCGCTTCCTTCGAAGGTTTTCCGCATCGGCAAGATCCTCATACGAGTATCTTCAAAATATCTATCCCGTAGCCGCAGATCAGCAGGGCGTTGCCATCGCACTTGCAATATCCGACATGGTACTCTCATCCCCTTCAAAGGGAGTCACAAGAGTACACGGCGGCGGATTTGCCGGAACGATCCAGACATTTGTCAAAAAGGATTTTTCCGATGAATATATCGCGGCAATGAACAAGCTCCTCGGAGACGGAGCATCAAGAAAATACTCCATCAGAAAATACGGCTGCGTACAGATAATCTGATCGGATAACGGAGGATAAAAATGAAAAGCACCACGGCGGACATTTCAGCACTTATAGGCGAACTTATTAGGTATGCGATCTCTGAGCAGCTCATAGAGGAGGCTGACAGAATATACTGTATCAACAGACTGCTCGAGTTGTTTGATGAGATCGAATACGCCACTTCCGAAGAAGATAAAGACATACGCGATCTTCACCTGATTCTTGAGGATCTTACGGATATCGCAGTTGAAAAAGGGATCTGTTCCGATACGACCGCTTCAAGGGATCTGTTCGATACAAAGATCATGGGGCTTGTGACTCCGCCTCCTTCGGTTGTAAGAAAAGCTTTCATGGAGAAATACAAAGCCTCCCCGAAGGAAGCCACCGACTACTACTACAGGCTCTCAACCGCGACCAATTACATACGCAGGGACCGTATAGCAAAAGACATCAAATGGGTATCCGACTCGCCTTTCGGTCAGCTCGACATAACGATCAACCTCTCAAAGCCCGAAAAGGATCCGAGAGACATAGCAAACGCTCTCTCGGCTGCAAAATCGGGATATCCGCTTTGCCTTCTGTGCCGCGAGAACGAAGGCTATGCGGGAACACTTTCTCATCCTGCCAGACAGAATCACAGGATCATTCCTATCAAGCTGTGCGGACAGTCATACTATCTTCAGTACAGCCCGTATGTTTATTACAGAGAACACTGCATAGTCTTTAACGAAAAACACACGCCCATGAAAATAGATGAGGATGCTTTTGCGAAACTCCTTGATTTTATCCAGGCATTCCCTCACTACACGATCGGATCGAACGCTGATCTTCCGATAGTCGGCGGCTCGATACTGACACACGATCATTTCCAGGGAGGATGCTATGAGTTTCCGATGGTAAGAGCCGAATATAAAAAGAAGTTCTCCATCGAAGGTTTTCCCGACATCGATGCAGGCATCATAAACTGGCCGCTGTCGACGATAAGGCTCCGCAGTAAAAACATGGCCGAGCTTGTCAGGGCATGCTCCATGATCCTGGACAAGTGGCGCACGTATTCCGATGAGTCGGCTTTCATTCACGCGTTCACGTATCAGGACGGTATCAAGACAGCACACAACACGATCACACCGATAGCGCGCATGAGGGACGGTCTGTATGAGATGGATCTCGCTCTTCGCAACAACATAACGACCGACGAGCATCCTCTCGGAGTATATCATCCTCACAGCGAGTACCATCATATCAAGAAAGAGAATATCGGACTGATAGAGGTCATGGGACTTGCAATACTTCCGGCAAGACTTCGTGATGAACTGTCCGCGATAACGGACATCATAAGAGAAAATATCGATGATGACGATAACGTAAATGCGGTAGAAAAAATATGCACGGAAATGAACGCCAATGAAAAGCTTAAGGTGCATGAACTGTGGATCAGGCAGATCCTGACCCACGACATAGACCGGCTCCGGACAGATGCAAAAAAAGATCCCGGTGCCATCAGAAACTACATTAGGCAGGAAACCGGGACCGTATTCTCGCATGTGCTTGAAAATGCCGGTGTCTTCAAACAGACTGACGAGGGTCTTGCGGCATTTGACAGATTTATCGCAGCTATAGGCGGACAGTAAGGACATTAAGCCCGAGCATGTTCTTGTGTTCGATGCTGTCGGCAAGCTTATATACCATACGTATACCGATGTTCTTCGTGATATCGGCAGGATCAAGCATCTTACGTCTGTCGGCGGGATCGAACGGTATACAGTCATCTTTTATCCTGAGTATAAGATCGTCATTTTTATGGACCACACGTATGTCTACGCTGTGGTTCTTTTTATCCTTGGTAAACCCGTGATCCACAACATTTCCGACCATCTCCTCGAGGAAAAGCGATGCGTGATAAGATCTTCTCTCGTCTATGCCGCGCTTTTCGCAAAACGTTTTGACCGACGTCGACACAGCCGTCACCTCCTCGATCTTACGAACACTCAGGTCCATACGCTCATCTTCCGACACTCCGAAGTCATCCGGTATGACCATCAGTTCATCCATATTCTTTGGCATCCGCTTATTACAAATGATCGAATAGACTACGATCACGATCGCGGTCACAACACCGTTAAGTATGTTTGCAATGTATATGCTGTTCATTCCGATACCCGGTATCAAAAGAGCCGTAAATCCCGCAACACATACAACTCCGTCAAGGAGCGACAGCAGGTGTACAAGCACCTGTTTTCCCGAAGACTGGGCATAACAGGCAAAGTGCAGGCATATGATGGATAACGGCATGCATATCGGCAGCAGCCTGAATCCCCATGCGGTCATCATGAACACGGGATCGGACATATCACGATAGTACAATCCGGTAAGCGGGATGGCCGACATTATTATGAGAAGCGATACCGCGCACATAAGAGGAATGAATCTTTTGAACATATTGCGCATAACATCCGTAAGTGTCTGCCTGTCCTCTTCTCCGATGCTGATACTCATGACCATCCTTGAAACAGCCAGCATTCCGAACGGAAGTGCCCAAACTATACGCAGCAGGTTATCCGCCGAAGCAAATGCCGATACTCCCACAGCTCCGACATATACCGTAAGCAGCTTATTTACGATAAGCCCGCGCAGTGTCTGATATGCGAAGGTCGCAGCACCGGGGATACCTATCTTGATCATCTGTCCGCTCTCTCCCATTGACGCCCGACCGGAAACAAGCTTCACCTCTGACTTCGGTGACAGGAAGCAGGCGGCCTGGATCAGAAAATATACCCACAGTCCGAGAGAGGATGCAAGAGCAAGTCCGAACGCTTCCATGTGCATTTTGTCAACAAATACAAAGTTGAGCAACACATTAACGACAATATATACTACACTTGCGATCGTTGTCCTGCTCGCTCTGTTCTGCAGAGACAAAAAGGCGGCAAACTGGTTACCGAGAAGAAGAGGAAGTATTCCGACCGCCTGTCCGATCAGATATTTGTTAAACAGCGTACGGACAACAGGATCATCCGAAAAGAATCCCGTCAGGTTACCGAGTCCGAGTGTAAGCAGCAGGACCATAAAGACCGCAGCAATTCCTACCGACAGGATGTTACTGACATTGAACACGTTCTGGACCTTTTCCCGCTCATCCCTTCCCATATATTTACCGCACAAAATCGTGGCACCTCCCACGAGCATCGTGCTAAGAGCGTATACGAACATGTTTATCGGAGCGTAGAGTCCTACGGCAGCCATTGCATCCTTTCCGACAAAGTTCGTGGCGAAAAGTCCCGATACAATATTGTTGATGCTACTTATCATCGCAAGTATTATCTGCAAAGGCAGAAGACGGAACAGAAGGTGCGTCGTCAGCTTCATATTCGAACAGTTGGTTGTATCTGATTGCTTCATGATCTGCCTCCTGTCGGTTCTACTGTGGCGTCTATCTTTTCCTTCGGGATATGATTCATAAGAGTTTCTTCAAGTGCAAGTCCGGTTACCGGCTTGAGCAGATATCCGTCAAATCCGGCCGAAGCATACAGCTCTTGATTTTCACTGATCGCATTGGCTGTAAGAATGACAACGGGAACGCTCCTGCATTTTCCGTCCATCTGGCTGCGTATCCGGCGCAGACATTCTATACCGTCCATCTCCGGCATCAGATGATCCATGAGAATGACGTCATATCTTTTTTCAAGTGTGCGCTCCAGTGCCTGCGCTCCGCTCGTAGCTGTATCTATCCGGATCTTCGTGTTCTTCAGCAGTTTCTTTTCAACAGTAAGATTCATCTTCGTATCATCTACTATGAGTATCTCGGCCTCCGGCGCAGTAAACAGATCCCTGTAAATGTTTTTCTGTTTTGCTCTATCGAACACGTTGATTTTTCCTATTGTGGCGGGATCCGATACCTTCTGCGGCAGTCTTACGGTAAACGTACTGCCCTGACCGTAAGTGCTCTCAACGCTTACCTCTCCTTCCATCATGTCAACAAGGAGCTTAACTATGGACAGGCCCAGCCCGGTGCCTTCGATCTTTTTATTCTTTTCCTGATCCACTCTGCTGAACATTTCAAACAGCACCGGGATCGCGTCTTCTTTGATACCGATACCCGTGTCCGAAACTTTAATGAGAAGATCCGTGTGCCCGTCTGTTATTCCTGACGATGAAACACTGAGCCTGACCGAACCCGACTCGGTATACTTGACCGCATTATTGAGCAGATTGATGATTATCTGCTTGATCCTGACCTCATCACCGTATAGCACCGATGGCATCCCGGAATCCAGATCAACTTCAAACGCAAGACCCTTTTCTCCGGCTCTCTGCAGCATCATGCCCGCGATATCCGACACGGTCTCGCTGACCTTGTAATCCGACGGGACTATATCCATCCTGCCTGCCTCGAGCTTGGAAAAATCAAGCAGGTCGTTTATAAGTGCAAGGAGCATCCTGCCCGCTCCCTGTATGTTCTGAGCATCTCCGATTATCTCCTCGGATGCGTCTTCCTGTCTGAGGATTACTTCGTTCAGTCCGAGGATCGCATTGATGGGGGTTCTTATCTCATGACTTATGCTCGAGAAGAATTTCTTCTGTGACTGGTTAAGCTCTTCGATCTCTTTTTTCTGGCTGTTAACGCGCTCGTTCTCACGTCTGAACAGGTTGACCTGGTAACTTACGAGAAGTGTCATCACGATGCCCACTATGAGCAGTGTGAAAAACGAATCATAATATGCTTCTTTACGCGTGAACTCGATTACGGTCTCTGGTCTTGTATAACCTATCCACCAACACGCACATACAACGATCAGATTAACGGCAAGAAAGAATCCTTTGGGCTTTCCCGACAAAGTCATGACTATGTAAAGTGTGGTGAATGCAAACCAGACAGGAGTTCCGCCCGCTGCACCTCCGCTCGTAAAAAAAGCCGCCGGCAGAAATACGAAGACAAGCAAGAATGCGATGATCACCATGGCTTTCTTAATGCCGTTAAAACAAGTCGCCCAAATGAACATACCTGAGAACAGAACAAACTCGACAAAAACAGACAGGTTAGCCGAGAAAGCCTGTCCGAGCATTATCCCGCTCACCATGGCAACAAAGAGTCCGATCAGTGCGATGGACGAGAGCAGGACAAACGATTTACTCTGATAATCCACATTGGGATCAGCTAATATGCTCCTGATCTTTTTGATCATTTAGCGCTTCCTCCGCATGTGCGGTATTTTTCCATATCAAGAAGATTCTCTTTCTTCGCAACAAGAACGCTTGTGACTACATCTCCGGTGCAGTTACTCATGCAGCGGAACATTCCGACAAACGCATCTATCCCCATTATAAGGCCGACAGCCTCCGTGGGAACACCGATCTGTGTCAGAAGAACGCTCAGGCATATAAGACCCGATCCCGGGATGCCCGGTGCTCCTACCGACATCACTATTATTGATATTATCATGGCAACGATCGCCGAAGACGGAACGTTTACGCCGTATGATTTTGCAAGTGCGAGTGAAAATACTCCCATATATACGCAGCCTCCGTCCATATTGATCGTGGCGCCGAGAGGAATTATCAGGCAGTATATCTTTTTCGCAACTCCCATCTTTTCACAGGCTTCCATATTGATCGGGATCGAAGCATTACTTGATGCAACCGAAAAAACCTGTGCCATTGTCGGGATATAGTTTTTCAGGAATATTATCGGATTAACCCTTGCGACGATCGTAAGGATCATGCAGTATACGATTATCATGCACAGCAGTCCGCAAAGAAATGTAGCGAAGATACCAAGGACCGAGATCACCACGGAAATACCCGTCTTGATCATAAGTGAACATATGGAACAAAAAACGGCTACCGGCATGAAGCGGATTATCATCGTAGTCATTTTCAGGAACAATTCATTAAGCGATTCAAACGCATCTCTCACCATTTTGGATCTGCGTCCCATATGACCGATAACTATACCGGTCAGCACGGCAAGGAAAATAAGCTGAAGCATGTTGGAAGACACAAACGGCTGCAGAAAATCAGACGGGACGATCCCCACGATCAGATCCTTAACGGATACATCAACGGTCTGCGATGTTATGTTCGATACGGCGGACTGATCGATCATGGCCGTAACAGGTGCTCCGGGTCTGAATAAATAGAACAATCCCAGCCCAACAAGGGTCGCCACGACCGTCGTGAACATGAACACGCTTATGGCGCGCCCTCCGATCCTGCCGAGTTCCGTCATATCGGAGAACTGCATGATACACGATACTATCGAAAAGAATACGACAGGCGCGACAACCATCTTAAGTGCGTTCAGATACATGGTGTATATCGGAATGAGCACATACGTATTCAGATCATCGTTCATCCCGGCAAGCTCCGGAACAGACAGTATAAGTCCCACTACAACTGCCGCAGCCATCGCTCCGAGAGTCCGGTACAGATGTGCCTTGGGAGATCTGAGTATTGTAAATCCTATCTTGTTTGCACCGCTTACATGATGATAACTGAGGTTGTCGGAAACCGACCGGAGCAAAATACTCCTTATGGTCTCCTGCACATCCTCATCGGTTTCATCATCAAGCATGGATTTGATCTTTTTATCACCGAAAGAGCTGATCCTGTCTCCTTTGGACGTAAGACTGACCGTAACACGTCCGAGAAAAGACCTGATACGAACTTCTATGAACGCATCCGATGAGTGGGCAGCCAGCTCCTGGGCAGACTCCTCCGCCGTAAGGACTGCCTTTTCGATATCCTTATCCTTTACGGAATATCCGGCAAGAGTATCTCTGACAAGCTCTGTTATTCTTGTGATACCCGGGTTGTCCGCCGTAACCCTTTCGCTGATCCTCATCTTCTTCTCCCTTTAAACCTTTTATGGCTTATTGTTTATTATACAGCGAAAGCGGTGCATATGGAACCACTAACCCCGTCCCAAAGAGTGCAGAAAAAGTGAACCGGGTGTATACTTTGCATTATGAGTAGAGGTTATACGCTTTATCCCGATATGCAGATGAAAATTGAAGATGAGCGGGCCGGAAGACTTGATTTTGTTTATGAATCAGAGCTTTCTGTGGACGATATCCTAAAAAGGATCGGAAATCCCGTAAAATGCAGGCTTTCATCTTATGAACACATGACAGAAAACGGGGTTTTATATATTCTGTTTGACGACAGTTCCGATGCCGACGGGGGACTGCATTATTCAAAGCCGCAGAAATATGCCGTGAGATTTGAAAGCGACGGAGATAAGACGGTTATCCGGGTACGTTATGTATGGGAGATAAACTCCGGCAGTGTTCCGTATCTTTTAAAGCAGGATATCGATGATTTCTTTTGTGAGCTGTTTGATGCGTCAGTTACCGAACGTGAAAAAAGGGTATGGACGGATGGAACGGATGAATTTGTAAAAAGCGACCCACTAAAGCTTCACGGAAGCAAAGCTTTTTGGATAGTATGCGCCCTGTTTGTGATCTTCTGGCTCTTTATGATGGTGTATATGAATATAAAAATATGATTATTATAAAGATTTCTGAACCAGTCCACCGGGATACATCCCGGTGGACGCTTATTTTATCGTCAGTTCGCGGGAGCCATGGCTTCAGCAACAGCCTGTATATCAAATCCGTCAAGGTCTTCGGCAGTGGTTGAGAGCGAATACGCGATACCGACCTCTATGTCATACCATGTAATAAGATCGGCATACTCATTCTCTCCTACGTATCTGTATGTCTTGCCCTGCATCAGACCTCCTGCCCAGGTTGCGAGCGTGGCATCATCTGTAACGGTCCAGTCGTAATACATACCGGATATATCCTCGTCTTCAGCTGCGCCGTATTTAGCACGGGCGCAAAAAGATAACCCATCATAGTCAAAATCAAGTTCTACGAGAGGATGATCCGAAGTTCCATCATCCATGATACGCCAGGTTACGCCTGTGGCACCTTCCGGAGCCTTGAACAGGTTCGGCGTTGATTCTTTAGCCTCTTCCTCGGTGACTTCTCTCCATGGATTGGCAATGCCAACAGCCGGCTCATCAGCCTTCTCGCTGGAAGATGCATTGCTGCATCCGCTGATGGCAAGTGCTGCGCCAAGCGCTAAGATCAGTGTCATTTTCTTCATGTTCATAATGTTTATACTCCTTTTATGCTTGTTTGTAAGGATCGAACGCGGTACAGTTATCCCTTATTCGAAGTATGATCTCATTATCCTTGTGGGAAACGCGAATGTCAACGCTGTGTGTTTTATTGCGCTATT
>CADCPL010000082.1 GCA_902803305.1 uncultured Lachnospiraceae bacterium | reverse complement strand
CGTATCATCCGTAAGGACGGGTCTGTGAGATGGATAGATGATTACGGTCATTATACAGAGACCGACAATTACGGCGGTATTTACTATGTGTTTATCGCGGATATCACTCAGCAGCATGATTCGGAAGTGCGCAATGATCTGAAGGAACAGCTTATCAGCGAGCAGTTCAGGAGGCAGCAGCAGGACAAGATGATCACGGCGCTGGCTTCCGATTACAGGAGTGTTTACCATATCGATCTTGACCGTGATGAGGGAGTCTGCTACCGGGCGGATCCGGATGATAATGAGCAGACCGGAGTGGGGATCCCGTTCAGATACAGTGAGCGTTTCAAATGGTATGCGGATAATTCGGTAGACAGTTCATACAGGGACGGTTTCATGAAATTCATAGATCCCGACAATGTAAGGGACAGTCTTTCAAGGCAGCCCATCATTGCGTTTCGTTATCTGGTCCACAGAAACGGCGAAGACTATTACGAGATGATCCGCATGGCAGGAGTGCGGACCGCTGCGGACAGGGATGACCATATTGTTCATGCCGTCGGTTTGGGACTTACGAATATAGATGCCGAGATGCGTGATGAGATGGCAAAGAGCCGTGCTCTGGCAGAGGCGCTTGAGGCGGCGGAGGAGGCCAATAGAGCAAAGACGGCTTTTCTTTCAAGCATGAGCCATGAGATCAGGACGCCGATGAATGCGATCATAGGACTTGACGATCTGGCGCTGCGAAAAGAAACACTGGATGACGATACAAGGCAGTATCTTGAAAAGATCGGAGGGAGCGCACAGCATCTTCTCGAGCTTATAAACGATATACTCGATATGAGCCGGATCGAATCCGGAAAGATGATACTCAGAAATGAAGTGTTCTCGTTCAGATCGATCATTGAACAGATCAATTCAATGGTCATGACGCAATGTGCCGATAAGGGACTGAAGTACGAGTGTGATATTACCTTCGATATGGATGCATCGTATGTCGGGGATGCTATGAAGCTTAAAGAGGTGCTTCTCAATATCCTCAGTAACGCGATAAAGTTCACCGATGCACCGGGCAGTATATTCATGACCGTGGAACAGACCGCGGTTTTTGAAGACAAGTCCACCTTCAGGTTCGTGATAGAAGATACCGGTATAGGGATGGACGAATCATTCATCCCGAAAGTATTTGACACGTTTGCCCAGGAAAACAGCGGCCGCACGAACAAGTACGGAAGCACCGGGCTCGGGATGGCAATTGCAAAGAACATAATAGAACTCATGAACGGTACTATATCCGTAGAATCCGAAAAGGGCGCCGGGACGAAGTTTACGGTCGTAGTCACGCTTGGGAACGACGCATCGGGAAGCGGGGAGGCGGCAGGTGCTGCTTTGCCCGAGAAGAAACGTGCCGAGCTTAGCGGCAGGAACATACTTCTTGCCGAAGACGTTGCGATAAATGCCGAGATCATGAAAGAGATCGTAAGTGTAAAGGGGGCGAAGATCGATCATGCCGAGAACGGAAAACGCGCGCTCGAAGTGTTCCTGGCAAGCGAGATCAACCATTACGCCGCAATACTCATGGATGTGCGTATGCCTGAAATGGACGGACTCGAAGCGGCGGAAAGGATCAGGATACAAGATCGGTCCGATGCCGCAACGATCCCCATCATCGCACTTACCGCAAATGCATTTGACGAGGATGTGGAGCGCTCGCTTCAGGCGGGAATGAACGCACATCTGTCCAAACCGGTTGAGCCTGAACGGCTATATCGGACACTTGAAGAATTGATATGGGAAGCCGATCAGATTAGGCTTTAAGAAACAGGGAGGAAATAAAATGATCACTTTGGAAGCTTTAAAGCAGTACGGTGCCGATACGGAAAAAGGGCTGGCAATGTGCATGGGAAATGAAGCGCTTTATTTAAGACTCGTAGGTTCGGTGCCTGCCGAGACCCGCTTTGCCGATCTTGCGGGCGCTCTTGAAAAGAAGGATTTGGATGCGGCATTTGATGCTGCTCACGCTCTTAAGGGCGTGCTCGGGAATCTGTCACTGACGCCTCTTTACGAGAAGGTGTCGACCATTACCGAACATTTAAGGAGCAGGACAGATATGGATTATTCCGAACTTATAAAACAGCTTGAGGATGAAAGAGACAGACTTGCAAAACTGTGCGAATAAAATGTGGCAGCAGAGAAGCCGCGAGGAATACAAAATGGGTTCTGAAAAAACAAAAACATCATTTGACAAAAACAGGCGTGAACAGGTAGTTGCGTCGGTCATCGACGACTACATTAGTGATCTTGAAGAATTAATATGGGAGGCGAAAGAGGGCACCGGTGCTTAAGATCGAAGAATATGATAAAACCGCAGATCTTGTCACGGTTGATAACACTCCGGATTTGTTTCATGACGTCCTGAAAAGAAATCCGAAGAGCATGGAAAGATTCCATGTCAGGAACTCTATAGGGGATGATTTTGATCTTGTCTATTACGACAATAATGATGATCTGGAGCCTCTTGACAGTTATCCCAGGTATCAGAAGCCTCCCTTTATGGCGAGGTATGATATATACGATGAAAAGGATACAAAGACGCTGTGGTTGGGGTTTTTTGACGGCGTTAAGAACATGGTATTTGAGGAACTGAACGAGTACACCGTTGTCCTCACGAAACTTGTTCTGTCCGTCTCCGAAATTGAAGTTTACTGTACTGATCCGCGCATCTACTGGTTTGTATCGGAGAACGCAAAGCTTCATGTACTGAAGAAACTTCCCGATGATCTTGATAAAGATACGCTTCTGTATATTCAAAAAGAACTCGCATCCGGAATAGAAGACGGAAGGTTTCGTACACTTTCCGGTACGTATGCTTTTCACAATGTGTTTGTGCTTCAGTGGATACTTGCGGGAAGGGATCTTTCGCACTTCAGGTTCATCACGGTGGAGATAGATGAATGGGCCGGGATAGGAGCGATACTGTCATACTGTGAGCGCTATAAGATAGGCTTCGGAAGATTCGGTCTGAAATTCGTACATAAAGGAAACGATCATATCGGAAAGTTTGAAGCGGATGAGCTTATGAAGTTTTTCGAGCTCGATCTTCGCGATGATGAGGCAAATGACGATAACACGCTCATCGTGCCGAGCTTTATGGCACTCTCCAAAACAAAGTTTTTAAAAGGTATCCCACACTCCGTTGACGAGTCGATCCTTACGGGCAGTTTCAAGGCACAGATGGATGAATATTATGACGCAGTGTTCGGAAGTGAAAAAGTACTCGGAGTCATGATACGCGGAACGGATTATGTAACGTCCGGCATGACGGGAGACAGGGTAATGGCAAGTCCGCAGCAGATGGCGCCGCTTATAAGAGAGTGGTTTGACGAGTACGGATTCGATAAGATATTTCTTGCAACGGAAGATGAGGACGCGCTTGAATATATGCGAGCCGAGTTCGGTCACCGGGTAGTCGCATTGTCTCAGGAGCGTCTGAAACTGTCGGATCTTCGTCAGAATGAGATACTGTCCGATTATGAAAAAGAGCACTCGGACGGTATGTATGAGGAAAAACTTGAAGATACTACGATCAACTATTTTTATGCCCTGTACATTCTGGCAAAGTGTGACAGCTTCATATGCTCAGGGCGCTGTAACGGCTCCGATATCGTATTGTCATTCAACAACGAACGATTTTCTCACTACTATAAATTTGCTGTCGGGCTCACCTCAGCCCATTAGAATTCATTTGCTCATTTGGATCATGAGCGATCGCTTCGTTTTATGATAATACTGAACCGTCGGGGGGATAAAGAAAAAAAGTGTAGTATAATATGCGAGTGTGCTATTATAATACGGGAACATCATACGGGAGTTATTGCATCAAGGAGGTTACGATATGCAGAGAGTAGAGAAGTTTTTAAAAGAAGCGGAAGTTTATTATCTGGCAACAGTAGACGGGGATCAGCCGAGAGTCAGACCTTTCGGCACGATCCATATATTCGAGGACAAGCTTTATATACAGACCGGTAAGGTAAAGGATGTATCAAAGCAGATCCACAAAAATCCCAAGGTGGAGATATGTGCATTTAAGGACGG
>CADCPL010000081.1 GCA_902803305.1 uncultured Lachnospiraceae bacterium | reverse complement strand
TATGACCAGCTGGTTGAGCTGGCGGCCGTTGAGGATGACATCAGACTGTCGGAGGCCGATCTGGAGTATTATTTCAGGAGAGGCTACGTTAACAAGGTAAAGGACGCGATCGGAGAAGACAGCCTGCAGATATGTGACAGATTGGGTTCTTTTCTCAAAAAAGGCAGCTCGGATCCTGTGTCCGTGAAGATCGGCACAGATACGGCGATTGAAGAAGAACAGGATGACGACGGCAATACGATAGGACTTCGGATCAAGAATGTAACTCTCGTATGTGACAATACTGAGGTTGGAAGGCGAGAGGAGACCATGAGTTACAGCATACAGTTTCCGGATGCTGTATTTCATGCGGGAAATGATGAACTGTTCAAGTACTGCATTATTGCGGGAAAAGGATTGTATATCACGGGACGGACATCATCACTGATCGGGGATCTGTATGCCGGTGATCATCCGCCGGAAGAGGTCCGCGAGGCTGAGATAGAATACGGTGAGACGGGAACATACGGAGGCATCAATATCCTGTCGACACAGCTCGGGATGATATCCGACAGGATCATATGCAAAGGCGATATCAACATCAACGGGTCGTTTGCGGTATTTGATGCGGGTGATGACGGGCTTGACTGCTTCGCGCAGCGCATCAACGAGATACAGGGATTTTCAAAAAAAGCACAGTATACGATGGCAGGTGATTTTCATCCGATACAGGCGATGGAAGAGGATGATCTGAGAGAGTATCTGGATGCGGTCAGGCTTGTGGAGACAACCCTTTCGGACCTTGATGAGATCCCGATCTATTACGACTCCGAAAATGACGCGGGCTATGCGGGCAGGTACCGTAAACTCGTATCGGATAAGGATATAGAGATCAGAAGTGATTTTACGGGTATCGCAGCAACTCCTGCAAACGTCATCATACATAAGGATGTGAATTTTGAGGGCATTCTGCTGTGCGGTAACAGGGTATATATGATGGGCAACAACAACATAGTTGCCAACCCCGTGGTCGCAAGATCGGTGATAGCGTCGGAGATAAAAGGTGACTACGGTTTCAGGATAATGGATTACATCGGAGGCATGAAAAAACCGGGACTGTTCGATCCCGAGTACTATGTTGTTCCGTACAGATAAACAAGAAAAGATAAGGCAGGTAAATTATGAGTGAAAAGATCAACATCAGGCTGTTTGACGGATTCGAGATAACAAAAGGCGATAAGCCTATTCTGGAGAATCTGTCCAATACGAGAAAGACGAAGCTCTTCGTGGCGTATCTTCTTGTAAACCGCGACAGAGCCATCACGCACCAGGAACTGTTCGAGCTTCTGTGGTCGGGAGAGGATTATGCAAATCCCGCAACGGCGCTTAGAACGCTTCTTTACCGTTTCCGTGTGATGATCGAAAATGAAGGGGCCGATGCGCTTAAGGGTGCGATCATATCGCACCGGGGAACATATCAGTGGAACAAGGATCTTGATGTTTCCATCGATGCGCTTGATTTTAAGGCACTTGCCGATGCAGGCGTCAATCCGACGATATCCGAGGCAAGGAGAAAAGAATATCTTGCGCAGGCTATTGATATGTACAAGGGTTCGCTTCTTCCTGATTTTTCATCCGAACCGTGGCTCATCTCCAAATCAGCCGCATACAGGGATACATATATTGAAGCTGTCATGGCGTATGTTGAGCTTCTTAAGGGCGATGATCAGGCTGCAAAGATCGTTCAGGTCTGCGAAAATGCACTTGCCCTTGCAGGAACTTCTGAGCTTCTCGAACTCGAGGCACAGATCGCAAAGCTTCGTATCGCCAATCCGGAAGCGTCGGAAAAGGGAAGCGTTGTGGCATATTACAACGAGGTTCGCGAGCTGTCCGTAAAACTGCAGGATGAAGCCGACAGGATGCAGTCCGAGCTGCAGGAAGAACTGATCGATAATCAGGCGTTCCTGTGTGATTTTCGGACGTTCAAGGAACTGTATAATCTGCAGCGCCGCATGCAGTCAAGATCCAAGGCGACCATCTTCCTCGGCCTTGTGTATGTAGGATGCAACGGTGACAATGACGATCCTCTTTATGAGGAGAAAGTCATGAAAGATGTAGTCGGGTGTTTCCAGAGGATGCTGCGTGTAGGGGATGCGATATGCAGAAAGAGCGACTGTGAGATCGCTGTAATGTTCCCTGCGGAAAGCTATGAAGATGCTGTGGGAGTTCTCGAGAGACTGAAGGCTGCGGGAAAGGAACGTACAGAAGAGGATATAGTTATTGTATATCGTGTTCGTCCGCTGAAGAGCGGGAAGGACTGATTTTCGCGAACAGGAGCTTAAGAAAGACAGGCGTTGCGATGCTTGATACAAGTATCAGCAGTATTACCGCACTGAAATAAACAGGGCTGATCAGACCGACTGAGAGGCCCTTTTGTGATACTATGAGCGCAACTTCTCCGCGGGTCATCATACCGACTCCGCATATAAGCGATTCATGCAGATTGAATTTACACAGCTTTGCCATGAGACCGCATCCGATGATCTTGGTCACGAGGGCGACGATCACGAAGCCGATCGAAAACCAGAGTATGGATGTTGAAAATTCGGCCAGATCGGTCTTGAGCCCAATCGATGCAAAGAAGATCGGACCGAAAAGCATGTAAGAGTTGATGTCCATCTTGCGCGCAATGTAATCGCTGTCACTGATGGAGCACAGGATTATGCCGGCAACGTATGCACCGGTTATATCGGCTATCCCGAACACGTCTTCGGCAATGAATGCCATCGCAAAACAAAGCGCCAGACCCGCTATGGGAATACGCCT
>CADCPL010000080.1 GCA_902803305.1 uncultured Lachnospiraceae bacterium | reverse complement strand
TAGAACAGAAGATCTGATCTTCCGTTCTCCGGTCTTCCGATAAAACCTATGATGATGCTGAGCATAAGCAGTAAGGCCAGAACGACAAGCCTGACAGGCGTTGACCAATTTGGTCGAATGCTTTCGAGACACAATGCAAATACGGAAAAACAAGCAAACGACAGTCCGAGATACTCGAGCACTTGTATGCCTTCCGCATAAGAATACGCAGCCAATATCATCGTAGAGATTATGATCGATACTGCCGTGACCGGATGCGTCTTTCGAAGCAGCGCAGGATATGAAAATGCTTTTTTTATAATTTGGCCCAATTTTTCCATGACAATGATTATACAATATTTAATGTTGATTTTGTAGTGGTAATGTCGATATAATATATTGGCAGTCGCAATGTGACATGCATGTTTTTGAGGTATTAAATGGATAAATGGCATAAAAAAAGAAGGATCGGAATGATCATATTGGCCGTGGCGCTTGTTTTCCTTCTGGCGGGTCTTGCAGGGCTCGGAATGAAGGTCAGACACGATCTGAACACTCCTTTTCAGTATCACCTGCAGGCAAGGATGCTGCAAGAAGGAGAAAACGAGGTGGCGCCGGCGGCGACTTCGGACGGATCCGTCGGATCGGAAGAAGACTATATATATTCCGTGGATATATCCAAACACTGGGTCAACGATCCGGGTGTGCCCCTTCAGACATACGGGGCACAGTATGACAATACCGTTACCAACATGTCTTCATATGAGATAGTGAACTGGAGCCTGGCGATCACCGTTCCCGAAAGGAACATAACGATCGACAGCTATTGGAACGGTGAGTGGCAGTATGACAAGAAGAGTGATGTGATCTTTTTTACTCCGGATGAGAGGATAGAGAGGATCCAGGCTAATGATTCGGCCACGTTCGGGGCGGTAATGATCTCCAAGGAACTGATGGATTTTACGGACGTTGTATTCAGCGGATGCAGATACAAGCCGATGACAAAGTATCTCCTGTTCTGGATCATCATGGTGCTGCTCGTTGCGTGGGCAACATCGGTGATCGCGTTCATCTTTTACTCGGTCCGAGAAGAAAACTACAGAAAGAATGAAGAAAAAATGGATAACGTGATATCCCAGACGATGAGCACCTTTGCAAACTTCATCGATACAAAGGATAAGTATACAAAGGGGCACAGCGCGAGAGTGTCATATTATTCGCGCAAGATCGCGGAAAAGCTCGGCATGAGTGAAGAAGAGATAAGGGACATAGGATATATCGGGCTGATGCATGACTGCGGAAAGCTTGCGATCCCCGGAGAGATACTAAACAAGCCCGGTAAGCTTTCGAGTGAAGAATTCAAGGTGATGCAGAGTCATACGGTCAACGGTGAGGCGATCCTCAAGGATTTTACGGCTATAGAAGGCATAAAGGACGGAGCCCTTTATCATCATGAGAGATATGACGGATGCGGATACATGAAGGGGCTTGCAGGTGAGGAGATCCCGCTTGTGGCAAGGATCATCGGAGTTGCCGATGCAATGGATGCCATGAATTCCGACAGATGCTACAGAAATCATCTTTCAAAGGATGTCATACTCTCGGAACTTGAGAAGAATAAGGGAACCCAGTTCGACCCGAAGATAGCCCAGATCATGATCGATATGATAAACAGCGGTGAAGTCTTTATCGAAAATGACAGGACAGTCTAAAAAAACACTTGCGTACCCCTCGGGGTTGAGTTATAATCTTCATACTGTTTGTAATCGTAATACTAGTGAGGTGAATTAATTATGAAGGAAGGAATACATCCCGCATACCATCAGGCAACCGTAACCTGTAACTGCGGAAATACATTCGTAACAGGTTCTACGAAGGAAGACATTCACGTTGAGATCTGTTCCAAGTGCCACAGCTTCTACACAGGACAGCAGAAGGGTGCAAGAACCGACGGACGTATCGATAAGTTCAACAAGAAGTACGGCGTTAAATAAGAAAGAGATGATGAGTGCTTCGGCACTCATTATTTATGTGAAAAAATGGCAAGGAAAAAGAGTAAAAAGAAGTGTTATTCCGGAATAGGCGGCCAGGCTGTCCTTGAAGGGATAATGATGAAGAATAAGGATATGTATTCGGTTGCCGTCAGAACTCCCGACGGTGACATAGACGTGGCTGTTGAGGAGTATGACTCTTTTGCGCCTTCCAAGGCGCTTACCCGCATTCCCTTCATCAGAGGCGTTTTTAATTTTATCGATTCTCTTATCCTCGGCATCAGAACGCTCAATTACTCGGCTTCATTTTATGAAGAAGAGCAGGATACCCACAAAAAAGAAAAGATACTTGATCGGATATTCAAGGATCATGCAGAGAAGGTGCTCTCTACGATCACGGTCATCATTTCCATCGCGATAGCCGTGGGACTGTTCGTGCTCGCACCTTACTATCTGTCAAGGCTTCTGTCCGGCGTTATCGTAAGCGATACGGCGATAGCGATCGCAGAAGGAGTCCTCAGGGTAGTGATCTTTGTCGGGTACATAGTACTCATTTCCTGTATGAAGGATATACGCCGCGTGTTCATGTATCACGGGGCTGAGCATAAGTGCATAAACTGCATAGAATCAGGTCATGAACTAAACGTTGAGAACGTCAGAAAGGCTTCCCGCGAACATAAAAGATGCGGTACGAGTTTTCTGTTCTTCGTTGTGTTCATAAGCGTTATTCTTTTCATATTCATAAGAGTCGAAGATCCGGTCGCAAGAGTTGCGATAAGGATACTTCTGATACCGGTAATAGCTTCGATCTCGTATGAGATAATCAGACTGGCGGGAAGATCCGACAATATCATCGTGCGGATACTGTCCGCACCCGGAATGTGGCTTCAGCGTCTTACGACACGTGAACCCGATGATTCAATGATAGAGGTTGGGATCGCTGCGGTTGAAGCGGTATTTGACTGGAGGCAGTTTTTGGGAAACAACACAGATGAATTATAGGGATACGATAAGAGCCGGCGAGGACAGGTTGTCATCGGCCGGAATAGCGGAAGCAGCCTTGGATGCAAGGCTGCTTTTGGAATTTATTACGGGACATGACAGAAACACGCTTTTTGCTCATCCGGAAACACCGGTAAGCGATGAAGATGCAAAGAGATATGAAATGATGATCGAAAAGAGATCAGAACATATCCCGCTCCAGCAGCTGACCGGCTCATGCAATTTCATGGGAATAGATTTCGTTGTGGATGACAAGGTACTCATTCCGCGACAGGACAGCGAATGTCTTGTCGAAGAAGCGATGAGATATGT
>CADCPL010000079.1 GCA_902803305.1 uncultured Lachnospiraceae bacterium | reverse complement strand
TCCATACGTCTGCAGTTCATCATAGAAGCGATGGTGCTGTGCTCGATAGGCGGTATCATCGGCGTGATACTCGGAGTATCCGGAGGAGCGTTTGCGGCCAAGCTTATGGAGGCCCAAGCACATCCGTCAATCTCGAGTATAATCGAATCGGTGGGATTTTCGATGGCGATCGGACTGTTCTTCGGGTACTATCCCGCAAACAAGGCGGCGAAGATGAACCCGATAGATGCGCTTACGTATGAATAATGCAGAATGCAGATAGGAGGGCCTGCTGTTTAATGGCCGGAATTCCATCTGCTGTCCGGAAGTGTCGGGCGATCCATCTTTCTGTAATCCGACGGTGAGCATCCGAAATGCCTCTTAAAGGCCTTGGAGAATGTGAATGTGTCGTTGTATCCGACGGACGATGATACTGCGGCAACACTTGCACTGTCCTCGGTAAGCATCTTGGCCGCCATCTTCATCCTGTAGGTCAGCAGATACTCCTGCAGAGAATATCCCGTAGCTTCTTTGAAGAGTCTTGTCAGATAGCTCCGGTTAAGTCCGAGCGACATCGCAATGTTATCGATCTTGATCGGTTCGGAGTATTTAAGCTGGATATAGTTGATCACGTTCTTGACATACAGGAGTGTGTTGTTTCCTTCTTTTTCCTGAAGAGCCGATGAATCCTTGATCATATAATCGCATATCCGATATAATGTCCCGACACAGTAATACTGACGCTTATAATGCTTCAGAAGGTCCATTATGAGACCTTCTATTTCTTTTGCGCTCTCACGGGGAGTATATACCGGGTGTTCGGGCGTAAGTCCCGCTTCCTTTAATATCATGGGTATCTTTGGCCCGCCTATGTGTACCCATATGTATTCCCACGGGTCTTCGGCGTCGGCCTGATAGAATGCCCTGATGTTGTCGGGAATAAGGAAGATCTGGTGCTTGTGGATGTCATACACTCTGTTGTTGATCCGGAGGATCCCCTTTCCTTTGATGACAAAATGAAGGATTATCCTGTTTTTTACAAAATGCTCGTAAGAATAAAGGGGCTCACACTTGTTGCGCCCTACCTCATACAGATAGAAATCATCCGAATCCTCATAGTTGATGAATTTGCAAAAATCACATCCTTCAAGCTTTGGCGCCATGTCGTTCTCCTTTTGTAAAGACTGCCCCTCATTCCTACATATAGTACATATACTGACAAAAAGCAAGTCACAAAATGACATATCAAAATCAAATACTGCCATGTATAGCCTGAGGGGATGAGGATTATAATGACATTACCCTGACCGATCATAACAAATTCCATTTTCTACAATTGAAAGGTTATACGAATGGACATTTTATGGCACAGTAAATCAAAACAGTTCCATCTGTTCAATGACAGGATCAGTTATATCATCTGTGTTACTCCACTCGGAGATCTCGGTAATATCTATTTCGGAAAGCGCATTCATGACAGGGAGGATATGTCCGATGTCATGAACCGTTTCGGACTGTCAAACGTGGCGGTGGATCCCGATACCGAATCATATTCCATGGAGCTTAACCGCCAGGAATATCCGTGTTTCGGCACAACGGATTTCGGTACGCAGGCGTTTGAAGTCGAGCAGAGCAACGGTTCGAGGGTTTCCGCTTTTGAGTACAGCTCGCATCGTATCTTCAAGGGTAAGACGGCGCTTAACGGACTTCCCGCAACTTATGCGGGAGAAGATGAAGCGATGACGCTTGAAGTCGAACTTACCGATGAAGCAGCAAAGATGACTCTTGTGCTTTCGTACACGATATTCGACAAGTATCCCGTGATCGCAAGACACGCGGTATTTACGTGCGAAGGTGGTACGGTGAAGCTTACAAAAGCGCTCAGTGCATGCATTGATCTTCCCGATCAGGATTATGAGTTTATGCAGTTTTCGGGCGCGTGGGCAAGAGAGAGGATCCCCGAGGTCAGAAAGATCGCGCCCGGCAGCGTTTCGATCGAGAGTAAGCGAGGTGCATCAAGCGCGAACCAGAATCCTTTTGTGATAATAAAAAGACCGTCAGCGGATGATTTTCGCGGCGAAGCGATCGGAATGTCGTTCGTCTACAGCGGCAACTTTATCGCACAGGCAGAGGGTGATACGTTCGGGCGCACAAGGCTTCTTATGGGCATCAATCCGGACAGGTTCACATGGCCGATGGGAAAGGGAGAGTCTTTCGAGACGCCTGAAGTTGTGATCGCATATACGGATGAAGGACTCAACGATCTTAGCAACACATATCACGAACTGTATAACAACAATCTCGTAAGAGGCAGATGGAAAAACACTCCGAGGCCGATCCTCAACAACAATTGGGAAGCAACGTTCATGGACTTTGACGAGGAAAAGATCCTCAGGATCGCCGAAAAGGCGGCGCAGGCCGGCGTTGAACTCTTTGTTCTTGACGACGGATGGTTCGGGGCAAGAAATGATGATACGGCAGGACTCGGAGACTGGGTTGAAAACCCGGCAAAACTCCCGCAGGGAATGGGTGGTCTTGCAAGAAAGATAAATGCTCTCGGCATGAAGTTCGGTTTCTGGAT
>CADCPL010000078.1 GCA_902803305.1 uncultured Lachnospiraceae bacterium | reverse complement strand
GCAAGCTCGGTTCCGTCAAGTCCCGCATACTTCTTCGGTACCTTATCAAGATCCACGGTAAGGCCGTCGGCAAGTTCTCCGATCGCAACAGATACACCGCCCGCTCCGAAATCATTGCACTTGCGTATGAGCTTTGACACTTCGGGACGTCTGAACAGTCTCTGAAGCTTACGCTCGGTCGGCGCGTTACCCTTCTGTACTTCCGCTCCGCACGTCTCTATCGACGAAAGAGTATGTGCCTTGGATGAGCCGGTCGCTCCGCCGCATCCGTCTCTTCCTGTCCTTCCTCCGAGAAGGATTATGATGTCACCCGGATCCGATGTAGCACGCACTACGTTGGATCTCTTTGCGGCTCCCATGACCGCACCGATCTCCATTCTCTTTGCCACGTAGTCCGGATGATATATCTCTTTTACATAGCCTGTTGCGAGGCCTATCTGGTTTCCGTATGAACTGTAGCCGCTTGCCGCACCGCGGACGAGCTTTCTCTGCGGGAGCTTACCCTCAAGCGTCTCCTGCATGGACCTGGTCGGATCTGCGGCTCCCGTCACACGCATGGCCTGATAAACATAGCTTCTGCCCGAAAGGGGATCACGTATCGCACCACCGAGACATGTCGCAGCTCCACCGAAAGGTTCTATCTCGGTAGGATGGTTATGCGTCTCGTTCTTAAAGCTTACAAGCCACTCTTCCGTTTTACCGTCTATCTCTACCGGAACAACTATCGAGCACGCGTTGATCTCATCGGATTCTTCCTGATCGGAAAGCTTGCCCTGTTTCTTCAATATGCGCATACCCATGAGCGCGATATCCATAAGACATACATACTTATCATCGCGACCGGCATACATCTGCTTTCTGGCATCAAGATACTGCTCATAAGACTTCCTGATGGGCTCTGCGCAAAAGCCCTCGCCGAATGACACATCCGTAAGTTCCGTGGAAAAAGTGGTGTGTCTGCAGTGGTCGCTCCAGTACGTATCAAGAACGCGTATCTCCGTCATTGACGGATCGCGCTTTTCGTCGTTTTCAAAATAGTTCCTGATATGAAGAAAATCCTTGAACGTCATCGCAAGGTCAAGAGATGAGAAAAGTGTACGAAGCTCTTCTTCGCTCATGCCGATAAAACCGTCAAGTATCCTGATATCATCCGGTTCCTCGAATCTCGATACAAGTGTTTCGGGCTTTTCATATCCCGTTTCCCTCGAATCCACGGGATTGATGCAGTATGATTTTACCGCCTCAAACTCTTCATCCGTGATACTGCCCTCAAGACAGTAGGTTGTAGCTGTCCTTATGATGGGCGATGCATCCGCGGAAAGGAACTGCACGCACTGTACAGCGGAATCGGCACGCTGATCGAACTGTCCCGGGAGATACTCGACCGAGAATACCCTGTCGCCTTCCCCCTTCGGAAAATCATCCTCATACAGAACATCTACCGGAGGTTCGCTGAACACGCACTTTTTTGCAATGTCAAATACTTCATCCGCCAGATCTTCTATATCATATCTTATAAGGATCCTGACCCTTCCGAGTCCTTCCAGCTTCAGATAACCTTTCAGATCTTCATATAGCTCATTTGCCGCCGCAGCGTATGCAGTCTTTTTTTCTACATAGATTCTTCTTACCATTTGGGATTCCGCCTTCCGGATAATGATACGTTTATTATACTGATTATACTATTTCAGCGCATTAATTGCATCCGCCAGATTATTTACCGCGATAATTTTTACATCGCTTTGCCCTTTTATCGCCGAAGCGTTCGATCCCGGCATCATTATGCCGGAGAATCCGAGCTTGCGGCATTCCGCCGCCCGGCTGTCCGCAAGCGATACCGACCGCACTTCTCCCGACAGGCCCACCTCTCCGAAAACAACCATGTCCTCGGGTATGACCGTATTGCAAAAACTCGACACTACGGAAAGCGCGATCCCCAGATCTATCGCGGGTTCGCTCATTTTCATGCCGCCTGCCACATTTATATAAGCATCGCACTCCGAGAGTTTATAGCCCATCCTCTTCTCAAGAACGGCCATCAGCAGATTGACCCTTGCTATATCCGTTCCGGCTGCCTGTCTTCTCGGTATCCCGAATCCGCTCCTGCACACAAGTGCCTGAACTTCCACGAGTATAGGTCTCGTCCCTTCCATACAGCAGACTACGCATGAACCTGTCGCATCTTTGGGACGCCCGTCAAGCATGAACCGCGACGGATCGGCAACCTCCGCAAGTCCGTCACCTCTCATTTCAAACACGCCCACTTCATTTGTCGAGCCGAACCTGTTCTTGACCGCACGAAGTATCCTGTATGACGCGAACCTGTCGCCTTCGAAATACAGCACGGTATCTACCATATGCTCAAGAACCCTCGGCCCGGCGACAGTACCTTCCTTGGTCACGTGCCCGACTATGAACACCGTTACAGACAGGCTCTTGGCTATGCTCATGAGGATATTCGTAGCCTCCCTGACCTGTGAAACGCTTCCGGGAGCCGACGTAACGCTCTCGGAATACATTGTCTGGATACTGTCTATGACAACGGCTTCGGGTTTATGTTTTCTGATGACCTGTTCGATCTCAGACAGATCCGTCTCACACAAAAGGAGCAGATCGTCCGAAAAATCACCCATGCGCATCGCGCGCATCTTGATCTGTCCGAGTGACTCCTCCCCGGATATATACAGCAGTTTATGTCCCTTGGCGGAAAGATTGCGGCACAGCTGCAAAAGGAGCGTTGATTTTCCGATACCCGGATCCCCTCCAACTAAAACAAGGGAGCCCGGTACGATACCGCCTCCCAAAACCCTGTCAAGTTCAGACATGCCCGTCCCGAGCCGCTGCATCGACTCCGCTGAGACGGCCGAAACACTCATCGGCTCCGGGGCATTCTTTCTGGTACCTGTCCTGGCTGATTGTGCCGTCTTTACAACCGGCTCTTCCACAAATGTGTTCCATGCCTTACACGCCGGACACTGCCCCATCCATTTGGATGATTCGTATCCGCACTCATTGCAGAAGAACACCGTGGAAGGTCTGCCTTTTGCCATTGATTATTCTACAACCTTTACGTTTATTTCTCCTTTTCCTTCAAGCTCAACCGAAATACTGAGCTTGCCGCCAAGGTTTGTCTTGATCTTTCCGATGCTGTTACCGCCGACGCTGACAATATATTCACAGTCTTCCTTAAGACCGACGGTGATCATCGCATCTTTATCGCCGCATACGTTAAACGACAGGCCGGTCGGCGTAACCTCAAAATTGTTAACGCTCGTTCCGGGCTCGGACTCATACACGAACATACCGTCTCTCTCAAGCTTTGTCAGATCTTTAAAAGTCTTTACCTTGTAGAGATTACCGGCAACGTCGAAATCCTCAACCTTGGCCTTTGCCTCAAGCGTGTGATTACCGAAACTTATGGTGCCGTCACCCTCTTTACGGATGAGTTCAGAAACTGTTGCCATAACTGTCCCTCCTATTAATCTGCTTCCAGAATCATTATATTCTAATCAGGTGGATTATTCCACAGAAAAAATGATCTTACCGTTTCTTCCGCCGACCTTTACAATGTCGCCTTCCTTAAACTTTCCTTCAAGTATCTCGAGCGAGAGAGGATCCTCTATCATCGTCTGTACCGCTCTCTTTATCGGCCTTGCCCCGAACTTTTTGTCGGTTCCCTTCGCGGCAACGAGCTTCTTGGCCGAATCCGTTATCTTAAGCTTTATCCCTCTTGCCTCAAGAGCACGTTCGCACAGGAGCTTTGTCTGGATCGTCACTATCTTCTTAAGATCTTCATCATCGAGTGTCCTGAACACCACGATCTCATCGATCCTGTTGATGAATTCGGGCTTGAAGGTGTTTTTGACTTCTTCCATGACGCCGGATCTCATTCTTTCGTGTTCGCTCTTTTCGTCCGTCTGCGTGATGAAACCGAGCTTCTTGGGATCGATTATCCTATTTGCGCCCGCATTACTCGTCATTATTATTATCGTGTTCTTGAAACTGACCTTCCTGCCGTTCGAATCGGTGATATGACCGTCATCAAGCACCTGCAGGAGTATGTTGAACACATCAGGATGTGCTTTTTCTATCTCATCGAACAATACGACCGAATACGGGTTCCTTCTTACCTTCTCCGACAGTTGTCCGCCCTCTTCGAATCCCACGTATCCCGGAGGGGATCCTATCATCTTGGATACGGTATGCTTCTCCATATACTCCGACATATCGACACGGATCAGTGCATTTTCGGTCCCGAAAAGCGTTCTTGCCAGTGTCTTGGAAAGTTCGGTCTTTCCGACACCGGTAGGGCCGAGGAACAGGAAAGAACCTATCGGCCTGTTTGCCTCTTTCAGTCCGACACGCCCTCTCTTTATCGCTCTTGCAACGGCATCAACCGCTTCCTGCTGTCCTATTACGGAAGCCGACAGTTCCTTTTCAAGACGCAGCAGTCTGCTGCTTTCGGATTCCGACAGTCTCTCTGTAGGGATCTTTGTAAGCGTTGCGACTATCGACTCCACATCCGCCTTTGTCACACGAAGATCCGGCGTGTTGCGAAGCTTTGATGTCTTTTTTTCAATTGCTTTTGTGATCTTGACCGCTTCTTTTTTCTTTTCGGAAAATCCTTCTATATCGTTGGAGCGAAGACATGCTTCCTCTTCTTTTTCCACATCGGACAGTTTCTTTTTCAGATCGCTTATATCCTTCGGATCGGCAAGCATTGACAGACGTACCTTCGATGCTGCTTCATCGATAAGGTCGATGGCTTTGTCCGGAAGAAAACGATCGTTTATGTACCTGGCCGAAAGCTTGACGGCGGCTGTGAGTGCATCGTCATCATATTTTACACAGTGATGCTTTTCATATGCGGGTGCGATGCCGCGAAGGATACCTATGCAATCCTCCTCCGAGGGTTCCTCCACATATATCGGCTGAAATCTCCTCTCAAGCGCCGCATCCTTTTCTATATGCTTTCTGTATTCATCGTAAGTTGTGGCCCCGATCAGCTGAACCTCGCCTCTTGCAAGGGACGGCTTTAAAATATTGCTGGCGTCTATGGAGCCCTCGGCGCCTCCGGCCCCTATGATCGTATGTACTTCATCCATGAACAGAAGTATATTTCCTTCTGATATGACTTCGCTTATGACGCGCTTGATCCTCTCTTCAAATTCGCCCCTGTATTTACTGCCCGCAACCATGGCCGACAGGTCAAGCGTCAAAAGTCTCTTGTCGGCGACCGTATCCGGAACGGTTCCGTCTGCTATCCGCTGTGCAAGACCTTCCACTATGGCAGTCTTGCCCACGCCCGGCTCTCCTATAAGGCAGGGGTTGTTTTTGGTCCGCCTCGACAGTGTCTGTATCATCCTGGTGATCTCGACTTCACGGCCCACTACCGGATCGAGTTTTCCATCCGCGGCAAGCGCAGTCAGATCACGGCTGTATCTGTCGATCAGCATTCCCTGCATGTTGTCTGCATGCCTTGCCGTAGCTCTTATCTGCTCTTTGTAATCCTCGAGATTTTCTCCCATCGCGACAAGAGTATCCGCGAACAACTTCTGTGCATTTACCGACAAAGTATTGATCAGACGAAGAGCAAGGCTGTCTCCGTCTGATATGATCGCAAGAAGAATATGTTCCGTTCCTATCTCATCCGAGTCAAACGAACGGGCAAGCTCCTGAGCCAGATCGAGTACTGATTCAACCTTCGGGGTGAATCCCGATCTTTCTTTCCTGGCAACCTTGCCGGGAAGCGCGATCTGCTCATCGATCAGCTTCATTACCTTTTCTTCGTTTATCTCATTTGACGCAAGCACCATGCCGGCCACTCCGCCGTCGCCTCCGCACAGTGCAAGGAGCAGGTGCTCGGTCCCCACATATCCGTGCCCGAGCTCCTCTGACCTTTTTCTTGCCGTCTCTAGAACGAGCCAGGCTTTTTCAGTGTATTTTCTTGCCATTACTATCTCCTATCAAAGGTTCAGAAATTCAAACTGGAAGTCTTCATCAAGATCGAGTTCTTCTGTCTTTCCTGCTATGTATTGCTGCTGCTCTTTCTGCCTCTTTGCCTCAAGCTGCTCATCCTCGATCTTTCTCTGTTCCTCTATCCTCTGCTGCTGCTCGAAGAGCCTTCTCTGTTTTTCTCTCTGTTCCTCTTCGTGCATAACGCGAGGTTTTTCTTCGGTCGTTTCAACATTTACGACCTTCTTGCGCGGAGGCAGAGGTTTCCTTGCCGGCATATCATCCTCGTCGTTTTCCTCTTCCATACTCCGTGTCAGATCTTCCGTCATATACTTCGGCGGCTTGCTCTTGCCGGGCCTTCTGGTATCTTCTTCCGCATTATTGTTGCGATTCTTTTCAAATGAACTCCAGTCAAGGGGAGTGGCTTCCTCGTAGCCCTGCTCACGCCTCTTCGCGGCTTTCTTTTCTTCTTTGCGGCGCCATTTTTCTTCGCGCTTCATCTCCTTTAACTCTCGTCTGGTAAGAGGCCTGTCTTCTTCCTCCTCTTCCTCTTCTTCCTCGTCCTCTACCGCTTCGTCATCGTCGTCTTCTTCGTCTTCATCATCTTCTTCATCTTCATCTTCATCATCTTCTTCTGCCATCTGGCGACCTACGAGCGTAGCTGCAGTGACTCCTTTGGCTGCTCTTCTGCGGCCCGGATCCGATTCCTCTTCCTCTTCTTCGTCCTCTTCTTCATCCGGGTACTCATCGTCGTCTTCGTAATAATCTTCATAATAATCGTCGTAGCCGCGAAGCTTAACGGCCAGTACGATCATGACTATAAGGAATATGAGCGAAAGCGTGGCAAGAGCTATGACAAGGATGGATTGTATGTCAGACGGTATGATCCCGTCAAGTATGCCTTCCGAAGACTGATCCTGCGACTGTTCGTCTTCTTCGCTGCCTGCTCCCGAAGTACCCGATTCTATCATGAACCTCTGATATGTTCCTTCGTTCTTGTCATACCTGTACCATCCCTTGTTGCCTTCGGAACTCATCGCATATACAAGGAAAAAGTCGGACGGGTCTATTCCGCCTATCGGCTGCGCCGTTCCCGCGGCCACGCTGTTTTCCATAAACGCGGTAAGGGTCTGCGAATTCCAGTCAAGGACCGCTTTTGTATACCCTTCGGGTATCTCTCCCTCGCAGTCGGACAATACTATGATAAAACGATTTTCTATGCCCTGTATCATCCTGAACTCATCGAAGCTTCCGGCTGTTTTATTGTATATCATGAACCTTCCGTCCGAATCGGATGCATCGGTAGTGTAAACAAGTTCAAGATCGCCCATGTCAAATTTGGCGCACTCGATCTGTACTCCGTTATATTCATCCGTCTCCTTATGGAACAGGACGGGCATGAACTCATCCGCAAATACCGCCTGGATCACTCTCTGATCTCCGATATCGATCGTCCCTGCGCTCACGCCGGTTGATGTCGATACAGCCTCATCAGGTCCGGCTGTGTCTTCTCCGTTTACCGATATCGTTGCGGATGCGGTAACGGGTTCCGGTGAATCCTCGCCCGTTGATGTAACGGTAACTACCGCATCCCCGCCCGAAAGCGTCGTGAACTCGATCGTTGCTTTGGCGTCCTTAAATGTCACAAGTCCGCCACCGCCGCCGCCGTATTCGACAGAGCAGTTCTCGAAATTCAGCCTGTTTGCAGGGAATTCAACCGAGACATCCGGCGGGACCGCGTCCGTTGATCCGGTATCTATCGTGACCACTACCTTGTCTCCCGTCTCGTATGACTCCTTATCGGGCATGACGGTGAGGTCATCGGCAAAAGCCGTGACCGGAGCGAGAATGAGTGCAGCGGCTGCAACGGCTGCCGCTAAAATGATCCTTGAAGATGTTCTCATTTGAATTACCTTTCTGTTTCTCATCTGTTATCTGTTGACTGTTATCGTGTATGCCTTTACGGTTCCGTTCTGTGCCTTACATCCGACGTAAAGGGTGTTGGTACCGGGCTGGATGGGATATACTCCCGTTCCTCCGACGGATGAAGACGAACTTACCGGAGTTGCCTTTATCTCTACGGTTTCCTGATCGGAAGGTACGGTCACCGTGTACTTATCTGTCACACCCGAAAATGCAGGCGTGAGCTCTCCGCCGCTTACCGAAAGTGATGCCAGATAAGTATTCGGATTGGAATCCGATACCGGCTTTTCACATACATAAGACGGCATGTTCCTGTAATACGGTATCCTGAAGGTCAGGACTTCATCGTCACCCATGTATGCGAGCTGAAGTCTCGAACTCTCGGATGAAGCCGCCTGGATATTGGACATATACTGGTGAGAGTATAGCGTGTTCTCTCTGTTTACCACGTTGAACTTCTGGAAATACAGTGTATTCTGGCCTTTGGAGACAAACTTGTCGGCAAGATACCTGGCTCCTCCGTAAATCGATCTCGCCCTTGTGTTCCACGGGCGCCTGTAATCGTCATCCGACCCCTGCGCATAAATAAGACCGTTTATCGTAGCCGATCTTCCGCTGTATGCATATGCTCCCACATTGAAGTAATTAAAGTATCCTTCATAGCCTGATACATTTCCGGAAATGCTCTGGCTGCTGCCCTTTATGCCCTGTTCCTGAAGCGCTCTTCCCGCAAGCAGGTACGGACTTACGCCGGTCTCTTCTCCGACTTTTGCGAACATCTCCGAGTATTTGAAAGTTCCGCCGTCTGTGTCGGTGACCTCACCGCTCATGAACGTTCCCGTGAGCATCTTGGCTACGCTGCTCTCGGTCTGGGATTCACTGTGATCAAGCTTTTCAAACATGTATATGCCGCTGTCGTTAAGGAAATTCCTCGGATCCATGTAGTAGGCGATGAGTTCGGTCGATGCCGAAGCCCAGCTTCCGCCGTCGAACGTGTACCACTGGCCTGTCGACTGATTATACGCCTG
>CADCPL010000077.1 GCA_902803305.1 uncultured Lachnospiraceae bacterium | reverse complement strand
GTAAAAGCCCCTCCGAATACACGGAAAAAACCGATATAAAAAAGGACACCTATTACAGCTACAATATATATCTTAAACCCACCGTATATACCCTGCGATCCGGACATAAACTGAAGCTTGCCCTTCTTGCCCAGGATCCGCAGAGAGTCCTTATGGATGAGGAAACAGATGATACACCGTATTTTATTGATGATCTTAATAATCCCCATTATTCCTTTACTGTGGACGAAGGATCGCTGGATGTGAAGATGAGTGTGATCAAATGAAGATCAAAACCGTTAAAAGATCATATGATGAGGTCTGCTTAATCCCGGTCCCCGAACATATCCGTCCGAAGAAACCAAACCGGGCTCTCGGCGCTCTTATGAGGCTTCTTTCCGCCCCGGATCTTAAGGCGGTTGATTTTACATACAATGTTGAAAATGCCGAACGGATCAGTGACGGTCCGAAGCTTATTCTCATGAACCATTCAAGTTTCCTGGACCTCGAGATAGCTTCACGTATGATAAAAGAACCCTATAATATCGTCTGCACATCAGACGGTCTTGTAGGTAAGGAAAAACTGATGCGAAGCCTCGGATGCATTCCGACCAGGAAGTTCGTCACCGACATAAAGCTTATTTCCGATCTGAAATATGCGCTGAAAACGAACCGTACGAGCGTCCTTATGTACCCGGAAGCAAGCTATTCTTTTGACGGAACAGCCACCCCGCTTCCCCGCAAAATGGGCGTTCTGTTCAAAGCGCTCGGAGTACCTGTCATCATGATCACAACATACGGATCTTTCGCAAGAGATCCGCTTTACAATAACCTTCAGAAAAGGAAAGTCAAGGTCACAGCAACCAAGAAGTGCCTGTTTACTCCCGACGAGATAAAGTCGCTTTCCATTGAGGAGATCGACTCTATCCTGGATGAGGCTTTCTCATTTGATTATTTCAGGTGGCAGAAGGAAAACAATATACGAATAACAGAGAAGTTCAGGGCAGACGGTTTGAACCGGATCCTGTACAAATGCCCGCACTGCATGAATGAAGGCGAAACAGAAGGCTCGGGCACAACATTTGTCTGCCACAATTGCGGCGCTCTTTATGATATGGATGAATTCGGGAATCTGATATCACGAGCCGGCAATACACGATTTTCTCATATTCCGGATTGGTATGCATGGGAGCGCGAATGCATAAGAGCTGAAATAAACGAAGGAACTTACAGCCTCGATGCGGATGTAAGTATCGGTATGATAGTTGATTACAACGCTCTGTACATGGTGGGACGTGGGCATCTTCACCACGATCCGTCGGGCTTTACTCTGACAGGCTGCGACGGGAAGCTTACATACACCCAGGGGCCCCGCAAATGCTACAGCTGTTACAGCGATTACTACTGGTACGAGATCGGTGACATGATCTGCATCGGTGACAACAACGTCCTCTACTACTGCTTCCCCGACAAGCGGGACATCGTCGCAAAGGTGCGGCTTGCCACCGAAGAGATCTACAAACGATCCGAAAACAAAAGGTCAGATCGATCTACACAAACTTGACCGCTGTTCCGTATGCCATGACCTCAGCGGCACTCTGCATAACGGCCGATGTTGCGTATCTCATGCATACAATGGCATCCGCGCCAAGTTTATTTGCTTCCTCGACCATCCGCTCTGTAGCGACTTCTCTTGCTTTTTCCATCATTTTGTTATAGTTTCCGAGTTCACCTCCAACAAGCGTCTTGAGCCCCGAACCTATATCCTTGAAAGCATTGACAGTCTGTATGGTACTGCCCTTTACGCTGCCTAGCATTTCCAGGTTCTTTCCGTTGATCGTTTCTGTTGTTACTATAAGCATTTGATCTCCCTCCTATCGTTACTTTACTGTATTATTTATTATACCGCTATATATCTCCCCGTACAAATCTTTCCGGCCAGATCTCTTTTGCAATGCCCTCCATCTCAAGTTTTGACAGGATGATCATCACCGTTTCAACCGGCAGACCGGAAAGCGATGCGATCTCATCGGTACCGCGCGGGTCGAGTGTAAGCATCGATGCAACCGTCTGCATATCTTCCGGCAGTTCTTTTTTGTTTTTCGAAACTGCCACTACATCCCCCCGTTTCGATCTTTTCCTGCCGGACTTCATACCAAGCTGCTCCATCACGGTTTCAATGCTCGTTGCGGGAAGTGCTCCCTGATACATCAGGTTGATACACCCCGCGCTGAGACTGTCCGTCAGTCTCCCCGGCACGACCATGACTGTCCTTCCCTGATCTATCGCCATATCGACAGTTATCAGGGTTCCGCTCTTTGCTCTTGCCTCGATTACGATCAACACATCACACAAGCCCGATATCAGTCTGTTTCTTGGTGGGAATCTCCTTGCTTCTGCAGCTGTACCGGGTGCATATTCACTTATGAGCCCGCTGCCGTCTTTGCACAGCTTCTTATAGAGCACCATGTTCTTGGCTGGATATGTTATGTCAACCCCGCATCCCAGGATCCCGTATGACTTCCCTCCGGCCGCAAGTGCGGCTGCCTGCGCGATCCCATCAATGCCCCATGCCATCCCGCTTATGACCGCCACGCCTTCCTTTGCAAGATTGCCGCCGAAATACTCTGCCATTACGCGTCCGTATTCCGAACACTCCCGCGAGCCGATAACGGCAACCGCAGGCCTTGTCTCCTCCGGCAGATCTCCCTTTACGAACAGACCATACGGCGGCGAGGGAATATCCCTGAGTCTTGACGGAAAATCATCATCCGTATGGTTTACATAACGTATCTTTTTCTCCCGGAGCATACTGTATTCTTTTTCGATCAGATCCTCATCTGTTTTTCTGTCCGCTACATAGTCTGCCAGTCTTTGCGACATACCGAGCCTGCGCATCTGATCCACCGAGAGTTCATAAAAAGCTTTTGCCCCTCCCGCCTGTGTGACCAGCTCGGTCAATTTCCCCAGATAGCCGTCCTGTAGCGTTGCAACCCAGTAATCATATATTTCGTTATCCATATTTCCCCTCACTTTCCGTCCATACGGGAATCGTCAAATGCCACCTTAAACCTTACCGCCTCAAGGAGCGCAGCCTCATCAATATGGCATTGTCCCGACAGGTCGGCGATAGTCCTGGCAACCTTCAGTACCCTGTAGTACGTTCTGGCGCTCATCCCACGCTTTGATGCGATCTCTTTTATAAGAGATTCTTCAGCCGGGCCAAGCGCACAGAACTTCTCGATCTCACGGTTTCCCATCTGCGAGTTAAATGTTATCCCCATCCCCTCAAATCTCTTTTTCTGTATCTCATGCGCTCTCATGACGCGCTGCCTTATCTTTTCCGAGCACTCCGGCTCTTCTTTTGACTGAATATCAAACAGCGACACCTTTTCGGCAGTTATGCATATGTCCATCCTGTCCAGGAAAGGGCCCGATATCTTCGACAGATACTTGGTTCTTGCGGAATCGGAGCATGTACATCTGTTCATATCCGGATAATTTCCGCAGGGGCACGGGTTCATTGCCGCCACCAGCATAAAATCAGCCGGAAAAGTGCAGACGTCTCTGTTCCTCGTTATGTGCACACACCCGTCTTCGAGCGGCTGTCGAAGGGCCTCAAGTGCCTTTCTCGAAAACTCCGGAAGCTCGTCAAGAAACAATACTCCCCTGTGAGCCAGGCTTACGGCACCGGGCTTGGGCACACCACCGCCCCCGACGAGCGATATGTCGGTAGACGAACTGTGCGCGGACACAAACGGGCGCCTTGTTATGAGCGGTCCGGTATCAAGCATGCCCCTTACACTGTATACGGCCGATACATCAAGACATTCCTCCTCCGAAAGAGGCGGCATTATGGACGGTATCGACCTGGCAATGAGTGTTTTTCCGGCACCCGGAGGTCCTATCATTATAATATTATGTAAACCTGCCGCAGCGATCTCCGCTCCCCTCTTCGCCTGTTTTTGTCCTTTGATGCGGCAAAAATCATTGGCGTAGTCTCCTCCCATTGACAGAAGAGCTTTCAGATCGCCCTTTTGCGGCGATATCTTTTCGTTGCCGCGAACATGCATGATCACCTCTTTCAGCGATGATACCGGGTATATTTCCACCCCTTCTATCACGGATCCCTCCTGAAGATTCTGCATGGGAATGATACATTTTCTTATGCCGTTTTTCTTTGCCATCATGACCATAGGAAGTATGCCTTTTATCCCGCATACCTGACCTGAAAGTGACAGCTCTCCTGCAACAAATATATCCTCCATGCCTGATGCGGGAAGCTCATTCATACATATGAGGACCGAAAGTGCAAGCGGCAGATCGAATCCGGTCCCGCTCTTTCTTATATCTCCCGGCGAAAGATTTGTAGTGATATGTGCAACCGGAAGACTGTACCCGCAGTTTCGAAGCGCCGTTCTGACCCTGTCCTTGGCTTCTCTTACTTCGTTTCCGGCATAGCCGACTATATCAAATCCGGGCATGCCGTTTGATATATCGGTTTCAACGTGAACGGGAAAGCCTTCGATGCCTCGAACGCCACCCGAAAAAACAGAACAAAACATAAAAAACCTCCGTTGTTCCTATAGATCGATCATATAATTGTCAGTTTGAAAACCTGCATCATGAAACTGATGCGTTTGAAAAAAGAACTGAAAAGCTAAAGTGTATATAAAATATAAACCTTCCTGACCCGTCGGTCAATCGGCATTTACCGTAGGAGCGGACCCTTCCTTTTGATCCGAACTGTCCTTCAGCACATATCTGTTATCATACGTCTTCATGATATCGACTATCTCGATATCGTTGTACAGTGCCGTCATGGCAAGATCTATGACGGTGTTAGTCGAAAAACACAGCACCATGGGACGGAATATGTTTTCTTCGTTCGGAGCAATTACAAGCGCCTTCTCTCCCGTGGAAAGTTCAACACTGACACCCTTAGAGAGAAGGTTGATGCTGTCTACAAGTGCGTTTACCGCTGCCTGATCAAAGTATTCCGGATTATCCATCATACGCCTGATCTGCGCAAGCTCCGACTGCGGCTCGCCCTCACTGCTTATCGCGGTCATGCGGTCGTATTCCTCAGCAACGCACAATACCTTTGCGCCGACTACCATCTTGGAATCCCTTTCGATCTCTTCGCCTTTGTAATATGCCTCAAGTCTCTTGTAAGTCTGCATCACAACACGCTTAACGTTGGGAGACGATGCAAACGTCGATTCTATGAG
>CADCPL010000076.1 GCA_902803305.1 uncultured Lachnospiraceae bacterium | reverse complement strand
CTTCCTCCCGAGAAAACCCTGGATATGATCGCCAAGGTTTGGGAAATGGCCGGACTCCTCGTGGATGAGAAGAGGTAAGGAGGGCTTAGCATGGGAAAGATCAGGATAACGGGCGCAGCATCAGGCCTTGACACCGATGCAATGGTCAAGGAACTTGTTAACGCCTACGAAGAAAAAGGACAGAAGTATAAGAAAGCCAAGACCAAGACCGAATGGAAGCAGGAGGCTTGGGCTACTCTTAATACGAAGATCAAGAGCTTTTATACCAAGCAGGCCAGCAATATGAGGTTCTCAACTTCTTATATGAAGAAGAAGACCACTATTTCCGATTCTTCCAAGGCCAGCGTAGTATCAAGTGACGGTGCCGTAAACGGTACACAGACGCTTGAGGTCAAGAAGCTTGCAACGAGCGGGTATCTTACGGGTGCACAGCTTACGAAAGACAAGAACGGCAATGCCGTTACGGGTTCGACCACGCTTGCGGATCTCGGATATGAAGGCGGCGAGACATGGGTACAGATCGGACAGGGCAAGAAGGCAGCTTCTTATGATGATGATCATATCAAGAAGTTTGAGGTCAACGGTTCAACAACCATAGATGAGTTCGTTAATTGTGTTAAGGCCGCAGGTTATAATGCAAGCTTTGACTCTGCGAACGGCAGGCTGTTCATAAGCAGCAAGGAGTCGGGAGATAATGCCAACTTTAATTTCATAGATGGCGGCGAAGGATCACCGATAGAATATCTTGGCCTTACGGAAAAGTTCGGCGATGATGGCAAGAGAACCGCAGACAGTGCAGTCAAGATCGAGGGAGAGAATGCCGAGATCGAACTTAACGGGGCAACGTTTTCTTCGGGATCCAACACATTCACGGTAAACGGACTGACGATAACGGCTAAGGAACTTACAAGCGGACCTCTTTCGCTTGTTACCGACACTGACTATGACCAGATATACGACAATATCAAGAACTTCTTCAAGGAGTACAATTCTCTCATAAATGAGATGGACAAGCTCTTTAATGCAAAGTCATCAAAAGGTTATGAGCCTCTTACTTCCGAAGAGAAGGAAGCAATGACAGATGAAGAGGTTAAGCTTTGGGAACAGAAGATCAAGGATTCTCTTCTTCGTAACGATTCAGACCTTGACAAGATCGCTTCCACTATGCGAAATGCAATGCTAGGATCGTTTGAGATCGACGGCAAGAAGTATTCACTTTCAAGCTTTGGTATCGGAACTCTCGGATACTTTGAGGCGGCTGACAATGAGAAGAATGCTTACCATATTGACGGTAACCCGGATGATCCCGATAAGTCGGGTGAGACAGACAAGCTTCGCGCTATGATAGCTTCCGATCCTGAAACAACAATGTCGTTCTTCCAGCAGCTCTCGACAAAGCTGTATAACGCGATGAACAAGATCGAGAGCGTATCGGATAACTATACGAGTTACGGTAACTTCTACAATGACAAGAAGCTCACCACAGAGTATACGGATCAGACCAAGCAGATCGATAAGTGGGAGAAATATGTTGCTGATATAGAAGAGAAGTATTACAAGCAGTTTACCGCAATGGAATCCGCAATGTCTTCGCTTCAGTCACAGCAGTCCTATATATCACAGCTGTTCGCAGGCTGATAACATTTAAATAAAATGATCTTAAACTGTCAGCGCATTCATAGGTTGAATGTGCTGACAGTTATGATAGAATAAAAAGCAGGATCTCAAAAGGAAACAAGGAGGTTACGTATATGGCAGTCATGACCGGAAATCCATATGCACAATACAGTCAGAACAAGATACTGACGGCATCCCCCGCTGAACTGACTCTGATGCTTTATGACGGAGCGATCAAGTTCTGTAATATAGCGATCATGGGTATTGAACAGAAGGATCTTCAGAAGGCTCATAACAACATCATGAAGGTTCAGAAGATCATTGAAGAATTCCAGCTGACTTTGAATTTTAAGTATGAGATCGCCAATGATTTTAACAATGTATACAATTACCTCATGAAGAGACTGCGTGAGGCCAACGTGACAAAAGATAAGGCTATCCTCGAGGAAGTGTCGGAGCATCTTCACACGATGCGTGACACGTGGAAAGAGGTTATGAGGCTTAATCACAAGGCATAAGCCTGATTGGAAAAGACGAAAGAGGACCAGCAGATGCCGGTTGATGATTACATTCAGATAATGATCGAAAGCCTTACCAAAAAGTCGGAGCTTCTTGATAAGATCATTCGTAAGAATGAGGCTCAGAACGAATGCATTTCGGGTAAGGAATATGATGATATAGATTGGGATGCTTTTAATCTGCTTGTTGCGGAAAAAGAGACTGCGATCGATCGTATAGTCAAGATGGATGAAGGGTTCCAAAGCCTGTACGACAGGGTAAAAGAACAACTTGCCACTGACAAGGACAAGTATGCCGACAAGATCAAGGAAATACAGAGGTTGATAGAGATGATCACCGGCCAGGGTGTCAAGATCCAGACCGGAGAGGAGCGTAACCGCAAGATCATTGAAAAAGTCCTCGGAGACAGAAAGAAGTTTATCAGAAAATCGAGAAGCAGCCTGAAGGTTGCAAACAGCTATGCACAGACTATGAGCGGCAATTTCGGGATGGACCTGTCATCCCAGGATATAAAACAATAGGCACCGTGTCATAATGCGGATGGAGAAAGATGAAATGGAAACATTTCATCTTTTTTCATAAAATGGGTTATAATGATGGAATGAACGTCGTTTATCTGATAAATTCAAAAGAATATAAGTATCATTTGCGGATGTCCGAGGACTTTGCCACTGTTGTACCTGGCAAGGTTGTTGATATGTCAGACGGAAAGCCTTTCGGGGACAGGTATTACGAGATAGAGGAAATGCACCCGGATGCTATTATCACGTTTGATCTGGCGGGACATGTTCTCAGGACCGGAAATGATACTTTGTCACTAAACAATATATATGCCAGGTTCGCGCATATACTCTTTCACAGATCGGACAGATACGGAAGTGATCTGAAATTCAGACAAAATCTGTCAATGTTCACATATTTTGTAAACGGTGAAGATATCGGGTCATGCAGGGAAAGGCTTCCTGAGGTTCCGAATATACGTGAATTTGCACCGATAGACTATAAATCAGAAAATAACAGCGAGCGAGAGCGTATCCGCGAAGTCGTCTCGGTATGGTGGAAAGAGTTTTCAAAGGAAGCTATGCTATGAAACTGCTTATTTTTGAATGGGCTGCGGGAACCTACACATATAATGATATAGCAGAAACCTTGGATGGTATGGGGATATCACACCGAACAGTGTCTTATCAGTTTGAAGATAAAAATGAAGATGAGTTCTTTGTGTATCGTTTTGGACAGGTACTTGAAGATGACAGTTATGACGCTGTTTTTTCGGTCAATTATTTTCCGCTTGTGGCCAAATGTTGCAATGAACGGTCGATAAAGTATATATCGTGGAGTTATGATAACCCGCTTGATGTTCCTGATATAGAGAAAACCCTGGGTCTTCCGGCAAATCACGTGTTCCTGTTTGACAGGATACAGACGGAAGGATATAGAAAAAAAGGGTTCACAAATGTTCATCATATGCCTCTTGCGGTAAACAGCAGCAGGCTTGACCGGATCAAAGCAACAAAGAGAGAAGCGGATCTGTATGCATCGGATATTTCTTTTGTAGGAAAGATGTATGATTCGATGTTTGAGCAGTACAGAGGTCTTATGAACGACTTTTGCAGGGGTTATACGGATGCACTCGTTGCCGCACAGTCCAAGGTGTACGGATATTATTTCGTGGATGAGATGCTGACGGATCAGTTTATGGATGATATAAACGCACATTTCAGGCAGCTCAAGTCGGATACGGAGTTTACGCTTGACAGATCGGCGCTTTCTTATGCCATCGCCGCACAGATCACAAGAAATGAGCGCCTTATAATACTTAACATCCTGGCAAAGAGGATGAAAGTAAACGTATATTCGTGGAGCAGATGTGATCTGCTGCAAAATGTTCATTACATGGGTTCCGCTGATTATTATGAACAGATGCCGAAGATTTTCAAAGAGAGTAAGATCAATCTTAATATCACTCTCAAGATACTGCAGTCGGGAATTCCTCTCAGAGTGATGGATATACTTGGAGCGGGGGGATTTCTGCTTACCAACTATCAGCCTGAAATAGCGGAGCATTTTATCGACGGAACGGACGTTGTAATGTATGAAAGCATAGAAGATGCCGTAGAGAAAGCTCTGTACTATATAAACAATGATGATAAGCGCAGAATGATCGCAAGAAACGGGCATGACAAGGCAGCGCAGTTGTTTTCATACGACAAACAGCTGGGAGAGATCTTGAGGACCGCCGGACTGATCAGCTGATCCGGCATATCCGAGAGAAAGGATGACATGAAAAACAGGGTTGCATGCTGTTATCTTACATATAACCATCCGGAAGCAATGGATGAGGTTCTTGAACATATATGTGTGCCTTATGGGGAAAAGGGCATAGATATATATGTATATGATTCGAGTGAAAATAATGACACGGAAAATGTAGTCGGTAAATACATCGAAAAGGGGCAATGCCACCTGTTCTATGTTCCGGTCCGGTTCATCAAGGGGGGCGATGAGAAATATCTGTATGTGATCCGGCAGAACGGACTTGAAGGTCATTATGATTATGTTTGGCCTGTAAAAGACAGATGCTGGTTTTCGGGAGATACTTTGGACAGTATATGCGATGCAGCAGACGAAGGATATGACCTCATATTTGTTGCCGACGAGAGGGACAGGTTTGAACTGGTCAAAAATCGTCTGAAGGATAAATATACAGATCCGGTGGAATTTTTTCGCGATTACGGAGCACTTACCACAAATTGGGAATGCGTTATAAGGCGGACCGATACGATGCTCGATCCTGTTGACTGGGATAAATATGCATCTGTGTACGGTATTGGAGCGGATAATAACTTTAATCAGACTGTTACGACATTTGTCCGGTTATCTGAAATGGACAAATGCTCAGTCCGTGTGATTCCGAGCGGAATAGATGATAAACATTACAGCGATAAAGCCACATCAATGTGGACTTCCAAGTTGTTTGAGGTATGGATAGACAGATGGATACCTTCCATATACTCTCTGCCGTCGATCTATGATGAACATAAACTTGCCGTGATCAAGACTCAGCTCGGTCATGCATCGCTGTTCGGATCAAATGATTCGCTTATTATTATGAGAGATTCCGGGATGCTTACCGCAAAGCGAGTAGATCAGTTATCTTCAATGTGGCAAATGATATCGAGACTGCCATATGGTAATCTGCAGAAGATACTTGCTCACGAAGAAAAATCGCTATTTGATGGGATATATGAAGAATATATCCGATCTTTTCCGGAACATGAGTATGAGAAGGGATATTATCTCTTTTTCCAAAACGGTTGGATGTCAGACAGATTTATCGATAATGACTACATTGATATAGGGAGATCGTATTATATATATTCATTTGAGATACGTACAAAAGGATATTCGATGTTGTTTAACGGGGTGAATAGTGTTGATGAACTGCTTGTGAAGTTCAGACAATTCAGCGAGGGATAAAACAAGGGAACGATGGATAAACATTTCAGTGTGATAATACCATGTTATAATGCGTCGGAATACATCGACAGGGTCATGACATCGGTCATGGGTCAGACGATCGATAAAAGTGAATATGAAGTCATAGCGGTGAATGATGCCTCCACTGATGATACGCTTCAGCGGCTTAATGAATGGAGCCGGAAGTATCCTGATACGATAAAGATCATCTCATATGAGGAAAATCTGCGACAGGGCGGAGCAAGGAACAGGGCTATAAAGTCTGCAATCGGGGATTATGTATGTTTTCTGGATGCGGATGACTGGATGGAACCGGATGCTCTCGAGACATTTATGACCGGAACCGCTAAAGGTTATGATATAGTAACGGCGTTGTTTGAAGAAAACAGTGAGTATTTTGTGAATTATGGTGAAAAGACAGATGCTGAACGTGAAGATGTACATATCCAACAGATTTTTGAAAGTACGAAATTGGAAGAGTATATAGAGTTCGATCTCGGATTTGTCTGGTCATCTGTTTATCGAAGAGAGATGATAATCGATAATGAAGTATGGTTTCCGGAGCATTTGGCATATGAGGATATCAACTGGCAGCGACTTATCAAGTTTTATGCCCGGAAAGCGTGTGTACTCGACAAAGTTACACATCATCACTATTATCATCAGGAATCTACGATGAATAAGAAGAATGCATCTCATCATGTTGACAGGCTTACGTGCTATGAAATGCTTCTTGAGGAATATCAAAATAGAGGATTGCTTAAGAAATACTATCCGCAGATACTGAAGGATTCGATAGAAACATACGTGTTTAACAGTTATTTCATGTTTTTCACGATCATGGATGATATACCGGATGTATACGGCAGAGTAAGAAAGACAGTTTACAAATATTTTCCTGATTGGGAAAAGGCCTATGACAGCAGTGATATACCGATGATCTTTCAATATCTGCTAAAATTCCTGGCAAAGGCAAAAAGCGCGAAACCCGCGGATTTACAGCCTTTCAAGGATTCTGTACTCGAGGCGATATCATGATCTGATCAAAAAAAGTGAAAAAATTTCAAAAAAGGGGTTAAGTAATCCCAAATGACACCGATATATAGTACAAGTAAAGGAAACAGTCGGGACGAAAGTCGCTGATAATTCAAGGAGGATAAGATTATGGTAGTACAACACAACTTACAGGCTTCAAATGCAAACAGACAGTTAGGAGTTACAACAGCAGCTCAGGGTAAGGTAACAGAGAAGTTATCTTCAGGATATAAGATCAACAGAGCAGCTGATGATGCAGCAGGACTTACGATCAGTGAGAAAATGAGAAGCAACATCCGTGGACTTACACAGGCTTCTTCAAACGCACAGGACGGAATCTCATGTGTACAGACAGCTGAAGGTGCTCTTACAGAAGTTCACTCAATGCTTCAGAGAATGAACGAACT
>CADCPL010000075.1 GCA_902803305.1 uncultured Lachnospiraceae bacterium | reverse complement strand
CAGGGGCCCACCACTACGTGGTTCCCCCTAACATCAAGATTTTGCTATATCAAGGCCCTTCATCGCTATTGATTTGCTGGCGGTAAATGCCGTTGCGTTAGCCTGGTACGCTCTCTCGGCATCGATCATGTTGGTCATCTCCGTCACGATATTAACGTTCGGATAAAGAACGTATCCGTCATCGTTTGCATCCGGATGCGACGGATCATATACCATAACAAGATCGGACTGATCTTCGTATACACCCGTTGCCTTAACGCCGTCTCCGACATCCATTCCGCGGGCCTTCTTGAATATCGTGCCAAAGCTTGTGATATCCTCCGTCCTCTCATGGAACGTAACGACTTTTCTCCTGTACGGGGTTCCTTCTTCGGTCCTTGTTGTATTGGCATTGGCAACGTTCTGGGAGATGATGTCCATCCTGAAACGTTCAGCCGTCATACCTGATGCGTTAACGCCGAAACTTTTAAATATACTCATGGCCCCTCCTTGTTAAATCGGTGTGTCGCCCATTTGGATCCGACTTCGTCGGATAGGGGCTCCACGTGAAGCCAGGGTCCCTACCCTAGCATCATTTAATTACGGTCTTAAGATTCTTGAACTGATTGTCTATACTTGTCGTGATACCGTTGTATTTGATCTGGTTGCTGGCAAGTTCCACGTTCTCTGTGTCGATATCAACGTTGTTCTTATCCATTCTGTATGACCAGTTGGGGATATCTCTGTAAGCCCTCGGCTCAAGTCTGTCAAGATGTTCATTGGCGTCTGCGATCTTGGAGTCAAGACTCCTGTATTTACTTGCCTTAAGCGCATGCTGAAGCTCGGTCTCAAAAGACACATCCTGTCTCTTGTATCCCGGCGTGTCAACATTGGCGATATTGTTCGCTATCGCCTCGTTTCTTGCCCATGCGCCGTCTGCGGCCTTGCCAAGAACGTTGATGTAATCATATACTCCCGATGCGATCATAAAACTCTCCTCTAAGGTGTGTCGGCCATTTGGATCCGACTACGTCGGATGGGGCCTCCACGTGCAGACAGGGTCCCACCGCAAGCGGTCGCCCCTATCAGCATATTGTATACTAACGCAGCATATTTATCAAGATATTGTTGTTTTTTTATGAATAACTGTGTATTTACTGTCAATAAACCAAAAACGGACTTCGCGCCGCGAAATCCGTTTCTGTATAAAATCAAAATCCGTTTAAATATCTATCGACATCTTGCATGGAAAAGTTTAGCATATTTTTTCACAAAAGTCCACCAAAATAACCTTTGCTTGTCTTGATAACAGACACGTGAACGAATATAATTATTTTTATGTCCAAGATAGTTGAAGAATTAAATGAATTGGCTATTTCCAAGCAATATGAGCAGGGAGATATCCGTAATAATTTTCGAAGAAATGATTCGCTGTTGCGAAGGAAGTTATACAGTTATCTTCCGTATCTTTTTCTTACGAATCTTTCCTCTCTTTTGCTTGTTTCCGTAGACGGACTCGTTGTGGGAAATCTGGTCGGAAGCAGTGCTCTTTCCTCCGTCAATGTGTTTTCTCCGGTGATCACGGCTATCGGGGTATTCTCTGGCCTGATCGCTATGGGCATCTCCACGATGATATCGACAGCAATGGGCAACAACGAGATCGATGAACTCTCATACCTGAAAAAAGCCGCCAGGACGACCATGATCGTATCGGCGTTTGCCATTGGTGTTATCCAGATACCTATAGCGTATGCACTGCTAAGTACATATAATCTGTCGCCCGAATTCAAGCATCAGGTTTGGCAATACGGATTGGGCGTCATGATATCGATGCCTTTCGGACTTATTTCAACTGTCGGCGTTTATGAAATGCAGATCCTTGGGAAAGCCAAGGTGCTTGCGGTGCTTGCGGGAGTTGAAGGGGGCTTGAACCTGATCTTCGACCTGCTCTTTGTAGGAGCATTTCATATGGGTGTTGCCGGTGCCGGCTTCGGAACCGCCGCCGCAAACGTAGTCCGTTGCACGATCACAGTACTGTACCTGGCCAAAAAAACGGATATATACAAATGCGGCGATGCAAAACTTCGACTAAAAGATGTCAAGCTGCTTATCACAAGCGGTATTTCGGAATCTTCTTATTCCCTCATGATGGCCGTTCAAAGTTATTTTATGATCAGAATACTGCTTTTTGTATTCGGAGAATCAGCCGGTGTCATCAATGAGGTATGTGTATTCTGCCTAAGCCTTGTAGATGTCATAATTCTTAGTGTTACAGGCTCTGCCCGCCCTCTTGCGGGAATATTTACCGGTGCGAATGATGTACCCGCGGTACGAATGCTGATCCGTCAATGTGTGCTACTGTTATCTGTTCTTGGCGGGCTGGTTACTTTGGCCGTTTTTTCAATGACTGAGTTCTTTTTTACCATTCACGGTGTCACCGAAATACCTGAACATGGGATCATGTCTTTAAGGTTGTTTACACTGTGCTTTATCTTCCGGGGTATCGATGCCATCTTTCGGCTGTATTTTGCCAACCAAAAGGATAATACGTACTCCACGACCGCCACGGTGCTGGGATACGCCGCATTACCCGTTTTGGCTTTCATAATACCGTTTTTTTTGCCACAGCCGTTTCTGTGGACTGCTTATCTGATAACGGAATTCGCTGTTCTTATTGCCAATTTATGCAGATATGTATACTGGATCAAGAAGAATAAAGAACCCGGGATTTCGGATGATCAGACCATATACCTTTCCGTTACGCCCGAGGATGCGATAGAGGCTTCTCGCGAAGTAAGAGAATATGCAAAAGAACATGGGTATTCGGAAAAGCTTGCATATCGTGCAGCTCTTTGCATGGAGGAAATGGTACACTATGCAAAAGCGGTTGCAGGAACCAAAGAAGTAGATATCCAGATCATATTGAAATTCTTCGCGGATTCCTGCGTGTTTGCCATGATAGATGACGGTGAGTGCATCATGCTTAATGAAGACGATGCAAGCAGGGAACTCATAACAAATTACGGGCTGATCAGAAAGATCGCCCGCAATGTAAGTTACCAGTATGTCCTGGACATGAATTATACCGTATTTACATTCCAATAAGCTTTCTTATTGTATCAGGATAGTCTGAGAATGATTCTTCTCCCACGTCCGGTGCTCGAAGTAATCCTCCAGTATCCAATCCGTCTTTTCGTTGAACATCGGTCTACAGCATACCAGCTGCGAGAAATCGCCCGCTGCCGGGGCCGGATTGAGTTCAATCAAAACCGCATCACCATCCTCATCGATCGTAAAATCCCAACCGATGCATTTGAAGTGACCTAATCTCGGGTGGATCCTCAAGATCTCCCCGTATACCTTTTCCATGGACGGCATGACAAAGCTGTCATCAAAAAGTCCCGCGCCATTTTCAACCCACGCGTCTCTGTTTAAAAGAACCTTGGGATGCAGTCTGTGGTCCTCAAGTATCTCGGTGTGTTTGCAGCCGTCATTAACCGTCACAAACAACTTATCCGGACCGCCGATCCGAATGGCCGTATTTTGTATGGACACCTTATTATCAAAAATGAGCGAAATGACACGTATCGTACAGACAGAATTGGGATTCAGCCGGTTCAGCGCCGGATGCTGTCTGATCTTCTCCTGGATGATAAAGCCGGATCCGGATCCTTCAAGGAGCCTGCGTATATCATCATCCGAGCACTTCGCGGATTCTACCACAACGATCCCCTCCCCGGTGTGAGTATTGGTCGTTGGTTTTATAAACAATGTCCCCTTATGCTCCCTGCACCTGTCGATCACATCCTCTATCGTGATGATGTTTCTTTTTTCATCGCAATATAGTCCCTCAATTTTTATCGCAACCGTTTTAGCCTGCTTCACATCACTGAAGAAATAATCATAATATCCTTTATTGGAAAGCCCGTAGAATTGCTGTCCGTTGTTCAAGTACGGGATGAGTTCGGTATAATACAGATCATCCGGAATAAACCGGGGGTCCATCCTGTGATCCCGGGATCCGCTCAGTTCAAACCAAAACTGTTTCGGAACGAAGCCAAACCTTTTCCAGTAAGGCACTACCACTTGCTCATACTGCTCCCTGCGTTCCTTTTCGCTCCAGCCGTCTGATCCGATGGATCTCCATCTGTCCAAAGCTTCCCTCTCGAGCGCATCTTTCAGATACTGATTTTTGGCTTTTACCGCATGGTCCACCGCTTCGATATAATCCTTCTCAAAGCTCATACTTTCTCCTTTCTCAGTTTCAGTGTTTTTCTATACTCCGACAACACTATCTCCCTGCCGGCCCTGTTTTCAAACCATGTTTCCTTCTGGGTCGAAGGGCCATATGCAGGAAGCCATATCAGCTCAAAGTCCTTAAGCCGGCTCATCTGTTCCGAGATCAACCTTGTGCGCGGGATATGAAAGCCTCCGGTCAATACTCCTACCCTGAGTTTCCTTTTCTCCGAAGTTTCGCCATCTGTACCCGCAGCGGCCGTCAGCGTTCCATTTTTCAAAAGTTCATGCAGGATAATTGCCGAATACTCCAGATTCTGTCTTGTATACTGTGCCCGGTTTTCAATATAGATATCCGATTCCTCAACGCCGGATTCCTTAAGGCGGTCTGCCATATACTCCGCCTCCGAGCATACTTCACTGCAATGAAGGTTCGCACCGCTGACTATATACTTTACTCCGGGATTCTTCCTCCCGATGCCGAGTGCGGCATCCACCTTGTATCCGCAGTTACGGCTTCCCAGGATGATAAGGACGTCAATTTTTGTGTTTTCGTCATACGGACCTTCAAAGATCAGCTGATTAATATCGGGCAGGTTCTCCGCACGCTCTTCCGGATGTGCCTCAAAACGGTCGATCGTTTTCTCAATTTCACGAGAGATATCATACGCTTCAAAATCCAGCCGTTCGTCCTCCGTAACATCCTTCGACAGGTCAAAGAAGCATTGCATTTTTATCTTATGAAGCCGGTAAACCATCTGAAAATAGCCCGGGATATGCCTGGTCGACATGGAATCCCCGTCTCTTTGTATGTATTTAAGCATGATCATTTCGGATGTGATGATCGTTTTCTCATCAAGCAAGGTCAGATATCGATAGTTGAAAAGGCGGTCCTCTCCGAAATCAACAGTCTCATCAAAGCGAAGCTTAGATGCTTCGATGATGCGTCTTTGATAAAACTTGTTGCAATTTGAATAGACCAGAAGATGCCTTTTACGTATATATTCGTCTGCAAATTCGGAAGCATTGTCATATATCCGGTTCTCAACAGTCCAGAAATCACTGTCACCGGATAAATACGCGCGTTCTATCCCGAATATATAAAGACCCGCCTGCTTCTCAAAAAGTTCTCTGCTTTTTGCAAGGAACCCGTCCGTCATGCAGTCATCGCAGTCCAGAAAGGTTACGTATTCTCCTCTCGCAAGTTCCAGTCCTTTGTTTCTGGCACCGGATGCGCCACTGTGCTCGTTGCAGACTATGCGTATATTCTCTCTTAATCCTTCGTAGTCCTTTAAGATCCGGGAAGTATCGTCTGTCGATCCATCATCCACAACGATCAGTTCGCAGTCTTCCGGAAGCTGAGCGAGCACGCTGTCAAGACACTGCGCAATGAATTTCTCACAGTTATAGGCAGGGATTATGATCGATAATACAGGCATGTTATATATATTTATAAACAGATCGCCTGCTTCGCTTTTTTCTTTATTCGCAAGATCAAGTAACTGGCTGACCGTATCCCTTGTAGAACCCATCTCCGGTCGTTTCGAAAACTCTATGAGGAATCTGAACAGATGCTCGCGATCCCTGCGGTATTCACCGATGTTGAAGCTTTCCTCAAAACCATCCAACAGCCCCAGCATATCCAGCGGAATGATCGTCTTAAGGCATCCATAGCAGACACCGCAGTTCTTTCCTTTCCATCCGGTATCAAAGCACACGGTAGCATGCTTCCCAAATACCGGATCATCAGCGATCGATCTGAGTTTTTCCGTTCGCCTTTCATTGTCACTGGACATATATCCAAGTGTCTCAGTGCGAAGGCTGCGGCAAAGCAGCTCTTCGTAGTTCTGTGTAGGAGCAAACAGCGATGCTTCGATCATGCCGGTTTCATGTCCCGAAGACGAGCTGATATACAGACTGTATAAATGCTCCAATGCCAGCGTGCATGCAAAGAAACGGTACATGGCCATGTATATGTATCCACCACGGTAATAATCCCTGTCAAGATTGGAATTCGTGATAATAAGCGGATACCCTTTCTGTGCCGCGATCGTCTTTATCCGCTGAACAATGATGTCTGTTGTATCATCTTCATCTTTGAAAACCGCTTCCAGGCTTCTGCCCACATCGTCCGGCTTATAAAGAAACGAGCATGTATAGTATGACAGATGTGTGATCCTCATTTCCTCAGGCACGTCGTCAGAGCTGTAACTCTTTAGAGTATAGAAGGAATCTACACCTCCGGACATTCCCGTAACAACAGCCCCCTCACACCAGACTTGCTCTGATGTCACCGGGCCTTTTAGAGCGATAGGAGCAAACCCTTTCTTTTCAAGTTCAGGCATCAGTTCATGTACTATTCCGTCATACAAAAGTTTTGACATCGGTGCCTCAAATTCTATATCCGAGCCGGATACCAGCGCATACCAGAAAAGCCCTACAACAAAAGCGTTACTGCGCTCACTGCACAGATATCTGCCATACTCTGCCGGTACATCAAACCACAGCTCTCCATTTTTCTTCCATGATTCAGGCGGATAATCCTCGTCTGTAAGGAACACGGTGTTATGTTTTTGGGGCGTGATCGCCTCGACATAAGAGCGTGCCGTATCTAAAGAAAT
>CADCPL010000074.1 GCA_902803305.1 uncultured Lachnospiraceae bacterium | reverse complement strand
TCAAGCTCTCCTCCCACGGGAACTCCGCTCGCGATCCTCGTGACCTTGATCCCGGTCGGTTTGATGAGCTTGCTTATGTACATTGCGGTCGTCTCTCCTTCGATGCTGGAATTCGTGGCTATGATGACTTCATCCACATCTTTCTGAAGGCGCTTGATAAGCTCAGCAAGCTTGATATCCGCAGGTCCGATCCCGAGACTCGGATTGATTGCTCCGTGAAGCACATGATAAACACCCTCGTACTTATGCGTCTTCTCATATGCCGTCATGTCTCTGGTGTTCTCTACAACCATTATCTGCTTCTGATTTCTGCCGGTGTCTGAGCAAACGGGACAGGTTTCTTTATCGGTAAGTGCGAAACAGACATTGCAGTACCTGATATTCTCCTTGGCATCCGTCATCGCTTTTGCAAGCTTTTCAACCTGCTCCTTGGGCATGTTGATTATATGAAAAGCCAGACGCTGCGCCGATTTATTTCCTATGCCCGGCAGCACCGCGAGCTCCGCGATCAGTTTTCCTATATAACCGCTGTACAGATCCATCCCCTTGTCTCCCCTGATACATTAGCTGATGCCAATTAAAAAGGCATGCCTCCTAGTCCGCCAAGCCCTCCTGTCAGCTTATTCATGTTATTGGAGCTTGCTTCCTCGACCATGCGAAGCGCTTCATTAACGGCTGCCATGACCATGTCCTCAAGTGTCTCGATATCATCGGGATCAACAGCATCCTCTGACAGTTTAACCTCAGTGATCTCCCTTTTTCCGGAAATGGTTACGGTTACCGCGCCGCCACCGGCCTTTGCGGTAAATGTTTTTTCTTCAAGTTCTTTCTGGCTCTCCTCCATCTGACGCTGCATCTTCTGTGCCTGCTTCATCAGGTTAGCCATGTTCCCGGGCATTCCGCCGCCGGGAAATCCACCTCTTTTTGCCATGATCTTCTCCTTATTTGGGACAGTGCAATTTACTCGTCAAAATCAGAATCATCCACCGTAACTTCCATCCCGAAGATGGATGCGGGAGGATAGTATTCTCCGTTATCTTTTGTCCTGGTCAGCGACACCAGTTCATACTCCACTTCCTTGCCGAGTACCGCAGTAAACGCCTCGTCAAGGCTCTTTTTGAACATCTCGTCATCACACAGGAACATTATCGTATCATCAATAAACTGTATCATCAGCCTGCCGTCTTCCGGTCTTACGGAAGGTGTAGCGGTCCTGAGGCATGCCGTGTACATTTCCGGCATCTTGGAAAGGATATCCTTCCACAGCTGATTGATATTCTTAAGGTCTTCCTTTGCAGCCTTCGGCAGTTTCATCGCAGTATCCACTGCGTCTTTTTTCTTTTCCTTTTCCGAATCGGATTCCTTCGGCGCCATCTTCGCAGTCTCTCTGTCATAGGACGCCTTGGAAAGGTCATGATTTTCTATGAGTTCCTCTATGACCTTCAACCTGTCGTTCAAAGAGCCAAGGTCAGTCTCCATCTGAGGTCTGCATATCCTGATTATCGCTATCTCGATCAGAACTCTCTTCTGCGCTGCAAATCGCAGATCATTGGACAATTCGGAAAACACTCTTATGTAGCGCAGGAGCTGCTCCTCGGGGATCGCCTCCGCTTCTTTTTTCAGGAGCGCAAGATTATCCGCCGTAACATCCACGACCGCGGAAATATCTTCGGCCGATCTTGCCATAAGGACATTTCTCATGTGCCAGACAAAATCTGTTACGAACTGTGTGAGGTCTCTTCCCTGAATGAGTATCCGGTCGATCAAACCGATACAGTCAGTTACCGACCTTGCGGCAAGACTTCGCAGGAATTCGCTGAACACCGAAGTATCCACAGCACCTAGAACTTCAAGCGCACGCTCGTATGTGATGTCCTTGCCGAGGAAAAACGATGAACACTGATCGAGAAGTGACAATGCATCTCTCATACCGCCTTCGGCTTTTGACGCGATATACTCTATCGCCTTATCTTCGATGTTGATACCTTCGCTGTCTGCTACTTCCCTCAGCCTGTCCTCCAGCGTCGTGGTTGATATCCTTTTAAAATCATACCTCTGACATCTTGAAAGGATCGTGATAGGTATCTTGTGCGGTTCTGTTGTCGCAAGGATAAAGACAACATAAGACGGCGGCTCTTCCATCGTCTTAAGAAGAGCATTGAATGCGTCTTTTGTTATCTGATGTGCCTCATCTATTATATAAACCTTGTACTTTGCATTGGTCGGCGAATAGACTACGCTTTCCTTTATCTGTCTGGCATCCTCGACACCGTTGTTGGACGCGGCATCCATCTCTATCACATTGAGCGATGTCCCGGCTGCTATGCTGCGGCAGCTTTCACACTCACCGCAGGGATTGCCGTTCACCGGATGCTCACAGTTCACCGCCTTGGCGAAAACCTTGGCTGCACTGGTTTTTCCGGTTCCTCTGGTCCCGCAGAACAGATACGCGTGGCCTATCCTGTTCGCCTCTATCTGATTGCGTAATGTAGTTACTATCGCGTCCTGTCCCTTTATCTCGTCAAAATTGACCGGGCGCCATTTTCTGTATAGTGCTATATATGACATATACTTCAATCACCGAAACTTATACCCAGCATCTTCGCTTCCTGGATGATGGTTGATTTGGGATCGAGCGTCTTGAGCTTGCCCGCAACATCCTCGAGGGGAACCTTGACGATCTCTCTGTTACGGTATCCGACCATGAATCCGTATTCACCTTCAAGGATCAGCTTACCTGCCTCTGCTCCGAGACGGCTTGCAAATACTCTGTCGTAAGGACAGGGGCTTCCGCCTCTTTGCGTATGTCCGGGAACCGTGACTCTGACCTCCACACCCATCTTTTCCTGTATCTGAGCTGCAACTTCGTATGAAACCGAAGGATGCGGCATTTTTTCAAG
>CADCPL010000073.1 GCA_902803305.1 uncultured Lachnospiraceae bacterium | reverse complement strand
TACAGAAAGAGTTTTGCACATTATACGGAGACGAGCCTTCTTGTGTCATCATTCTTTTATGCGATGTGCGCAACATTTTTCATCGGCGTGTTCATGATCAAGTACAGGATGGAATACATAATCGCGATGCCGTTTGTGTTCGGTCTTTTCTGCTTCTATCTGTACATAGCGTTCAAGCCGGATTCTGCGGTTCAGAAGCCCGAGAAGCTGTATAAGGAAAAGTCGCTCCTTGCTTATATAGCAGTCCTTGTGATAATACTCGTGCTGCTTACGTTTATAGACATTCCGATGCCGTCATACTGGACCAGTCCCACATTGTTTAACGTGTAAATATGAAAAAGAACATCGGCGATTACAATCTGTATGTATTTGATCTTGACGGAACACTGTATGATCAGCCAAAGCTCCGCATGATCATGGCAAAGCGTCTTGTCTGTCATTATCTTTTTCATCCTTTTTCGGCAGGTGATCTTTTTATCATCAAACATTTCCGAAAGGTAAAGGAAGAGTGGACCAAAAACTCGTCGGAAGATGAGATCATTGAAAAAGTCGCAAGCGATAAGCACGTTGATATCGACAGAGTAAGGCGGGTGATACGAAGGTGGATATATGACGATCCGCTCTCGGCCGTAGCGGCTACCAAGGATACCGCTCTTATAGATTGGATAAAGTCTCTCAGGCAGAAAGGGAAAAAGGTCGTGATACTGTCTGACTATCCGACAGCCGACAAGCTTCGCGCGATGGAAGTTGAAGTTGACGGACAGTATTCGCCTGACGATAAAAGGATAGATGAACTAAAGCCCTCACCGAAAGGGCTCTTTGTGATAATGGAAGACACCGGGGAAAATGCCGACAACATACTGATGATAGGCGACCGCATGGAAAAGGACGGCAGGAGTGCAGAGGCTGCGGGTGTGGATCATCTGATACTTCCGAGAAAGGTAAGCAGCAGAAGATTAAATGAGATCGAATATTAAATACATGGTGATCCTGCATATTTTCCTTGCGATATATTCGCTGACCGGTGTTGCATCAAAGTTTGCCGCACAGTACGAGATCATGTCGAAAGAGTTCATATTCTATTACGGGATAGTACTGTTCGGATTGTTTTTGTATGCGTGCGCGTGGCAGCAGATAATAAAGCACATGCCGCTCGTTTCGGCTTATGCCAACAGGGGAGTCACCGTGATATGGGGCATCATGTGGGGATATTTCCTGTTCGCAGAGGCGATCACGATACGTAAGGTGATAGGTGCGATCATAATAATAGTTGGCATAGTTTTTATAGTTACCGAAGACGCAAAAGAGGAATCGAAGCCGGGATTGGAGGAAGGACTTGAGCCGTAAAGATATAAAACTCCTTGACTGCACGCTGCGAGACGGCGGATATCTTAATGACTGGGAGTTCGGAAAGAGCAACATAATAAACATATTTGAACGCCTCGTAAGCGCCGGGGTGGATATCATAGAGACCGGTTTTATAGATGCGAGAAGGCAGTACGATGAGAACCGCACGATTTTTCCCGATACCGGGAGTATAGGCATGACTTTCGGGAAACTTGATAAAGGCAGTTCAATGATCGTAGGTATGATCGATTACGGTACGTGTCCGATAGAAAATGTTATGCCGGCAAAGGACTGCTTCCTTGACGGCATCAGAGTCATCTTCAAAAAGCATAAGATGCACGAGGCGATCGATTTTTGCAGACAGGTAAAGGATAAAGGCTATAAAGTATTCGCTCAGGCTGTATCGATCACGAGCTATGATGATGACGAACTGGCAGAGCTTATAGGACTTGTTAACGACCTTGGACCGTATGCGTTTTCTCTCGTTGATACATACGGACTTCTTCATAAAGGTCAGCTGCGTCATTATTTTGATCATGCGTGTTCACAACTTCGAAGTGATATCGGTATCGGCTATCATGCACACAACAATTTCCAGCTCGCATATGCAAACTGCATAGAGCTTATTGACGATCCGCCGGTTGACCGGATGCTCATCGTGGACGGCAGTCTGTACGGTATGGGAAAGAGTGCCGGAAACACTCCGACGGAACTTCTTGTCATGCATATGAACGGGTATCACGGCACTTCTTATCATAACAGCCAGATACTTGAAGCCATAGAGGTCACGATGCTCGAGATGAGCAGAAAAATGCGGTGGGGGTACTCGTTCAAGTTTTTCCTTGCGGCTTCACATGACTGCCATCCCAATTACGTGAACTATCTCATGGATACAGGCAAGCTGTCTGTCAAGTCCATAAGTGAGATACTCGGCTCGCTTGATGAAGAAAAAAGGCTGCTGTATGATGCCGATTATATCAGGGAAAAATATTTTGAATATCAGAAGAAGCATTTCGGGGATCTGGATGCGATACGCGTTCTTACATCGGAGCTTATGGGTGCCGATGTCCTGCTGATGGGCCCCGGAAAAAACATATACGCACAAAGAGACAGAGTGCTTGCTTATCTGGCGGATAAGAAATGTGTTACGATATCGATCAACTTCATTCCCGAAGATTACGATGTCGATTATGTGTTCATGAGCAACGCAAAAAGATACGTTCAGCTCTGCTCCGCACTTAACGAGCAGAAGAAAAAATCAAAACTCATCGCCACTTCCAACATCACAAGGACTCTCGGCGAATTTGATTACACATTGAGTTACAGTGATCTTCTTGATGAAGAAGCGCTTATGCCCGATAATCCGCTCATCATGCTGCTGGGTCTTCTTGCAAAAGCGGGAGTGTCAAGTATCGGACTGGCAGGTTTTGACGGATACAGGGAGACTTCGGTATCCAACTATGTCAATCCTAACATGGAGTATTCCTACAGCAGTCAGGAAGCTGATAATATCAACATCGACACGGTCAAGGGTATTCGCAAGCTCGGGCTCGCTGCAGATCCCGTATTTGTAACGGAGAGTATATATGAGACGTTATGATGCGGTCATATTCGATCTGGACGGAACTCTTCTTGATACTTCCGAAGGTATATTCAGATCGGTGTCATATGCGATCGAGAAGCTCGGATTTGAAAAGCTTAAGCCTGAAGTTCTGCGTACATTCATAGGGCCTCCGATCCAAAGATCATTCGCGCGGGTATACGGGCTCGGAAAGCAGGAGGCGGATGAAGCTGCCGATGTGTTCAGGAACAGATATAAGGAAGAGGATCTGCTTTTCGCAAAGCCCTATGAAGGCATCTTCGAAACACTGAATGCGCTCAGGAATGCCGGAATCAAGACTGCGGTTGCAACATATAAAAGACAGGATTATGCGGAAAAGATATTGATCCATTTCGGATTTGACAAAGCATGTGATGCGATATGCGGATCCGATCTTGAAGGAAAGCTTTCCAAAAGGGACATTATAGAAAATGCCATAAACTGCCTCGGAGCCGGCAAACGTGGAGTCGTTATGATCGGTGACAGTGATAACGACGCAGTCGGAGCTTCCGAGATAGGGGTTGATTTTATCGGTGTTACTTACGGATTCGGGTTTTCGCGAGCCGAAGATGTGAATGAGTTTCCCTGCATCGGATCGGCAGACAGTCCGGACGGGATACTGAGGTATATACTATGACGATGAAAGTATCCGAATATATTGCGGAGTTTTTTGTACAAAAAGGTGTGAGGGATGTTTTCCTTGTGACGGGCGGAGGCGCCATGCATCTTGATGATGCGATCGGTCATAAGGAAGGGATCAGATGCATATATAACCATCATGAGCAGGCATGCGCGATCGCTGCCGAAGGATACGCAAGACTGACCGGAAAGGTTGCTCCGGTATGTGTTACCAGCGGGCCCGGAGGTACTAATGCGATAACCGGAGTTCTCGGGGCATGGCAGGATTCGATACCGATGTTTGTAGTATCCGGTCAGGTAAAATGCGAGACGACCACATGGTCTACGGATGTTCCGCTCAGGCAGCTCGGAGATCAGGAGTATCAGATAACGCAGGCTGTTGCCAACATGACAAAATATGCGGTGATGGTGACCGATAAGGATACGATCAGATACCATTTGGAAAAAGCATGGTATCTGTGCAACAGCGGTAGAAAAGGTCCCGTATGGATAGATGTTCCGCTTGATATCCAGGCGGCCAGGATAGATCCGGACAGTCTTACCGGATATGAGCCGGACGGATCGGAGGATCCGGTTTATGACAGCAGCCTGACTGCCGTCATCACCCGGAAGATCAAAGCGGCAAAGCGTCCCGTCATACTGGCAGGTACAGGGATAAATGTCGCGGGTGCGAGAGAAGAGTTTCTTGAATGTGCACGGGCTCTTGGCATTCCGGTACTCACGGCATGGAATGCACACGATCTGATGCCGACGGATGATCCTCTGTTTTGCGGTAAGCCCGGAACGGTAGGACTTCGTGGCGGAAATTTTGTTGCTCAGTCTGCAGACCTTCTGCTGGTTCTCGGATGCAGGATGAACATCAGGATCATCAGCTACAATAAACATGAATTCGCAAAGGACGCGTATAAGATCGTAGTAGATATAGATGAGAATGAACTGCGTAAGCCGACAGTGCATGTTGACATGCCTGTTCATGCCGATGTCAGGGATGTGATGACTGATATCACCAAGAGCATAAGAGATGGCATAAATGACCCGGGTGATCATTCCATGTGGCTTGCACGGGCCAAGGATGTTAACGACAGGTATCCGGCGGTTCTTGACGCATACAGACATACGGAAAAACTCAATCCTTACGTTTTCTTTGAGGGACTCTACGATGTGCTTGATGAAGGCGACGTCATTGTTACCGGTAACGGCGGGGCATGCGTGATGGGATTTCAGGCAGCTGCCGTCAAGAAGGATCAGCGTCTGTTTACCAATTCGGGTTGTGCAGCGATGGGATACGGCTTTCCGGCGGCGGTCGGAGCGGCTGTAGCATCGGATTCGAGAGTCATATGCGTGGACGGTGACGGAAGCTTTATGATGAACATTCAGGAGCTCCAGACCGTGGCTTATAACAGGATGAACATCAAGATATTCATCCTTAACAATAACGGTTATCATTCGATCAGACAGACGCAGCAGAATCTTTTTGCCGGAAGGGATCTTATCGGAGTGTGCGAAGGAAACGGGATATCTTTCCCGGATTTCGAGAAGGTGGCATATGCTTTCGGACTTCCGTATGTGCGCATAGACAGCGAGGTGGGGCAAAAAGAAAAGATAAGGGAAGCGGTATCATCGGAAGGTCCCGTACTCGTGGAGGCGGTTGTTGATGATAAGCAGAATTTCGAACCTAAACTGTCATCAAAGGTTCATCCGGATGGTACGATAACAAGTGCAGCCAACGATGACATGTTCCCGTTCCTTCCCAAGGAAGAATATGACTCGGTCAAAGAGTATTTGAAAGGATAAGACATGAGCAAAATATCTATCATAATACCCGTGTATTACAATTCGGATACGCTGATGCTCCTCTATGAGGATATGAAGGCAAAGATACTCGGGCAGCTTGGTGATTACGAGATCGTTATGGTCGATGACGGATCGGGAGATGATTCCTGGTCTGTCATGAATAAGATAAGGGAACTTGACGGTAATGTAAAATGCGTTAAGTTATCCCGCAATTTCGGTGAGCATGCGGCGATACTCGCAGGACTGTCGAACTGTACGGGAGACTGTGCTGTCACGAAACAGGCCGATCTCCAGGAAGATTCGGAACTTATACTTCAGATGTACGATAAGTGGAAAGAGGGTAACAAGGTCGTTCTTGCGGTCCGTGAGGAAAGAGACGAACCGGCGCTGAAGAAATTCTTTGCAAACCTTTATTATTCGATCGTAAGATCCGTTATCGACAAGAAGATGCCAAAGGGCGGATTTGACTGTTATCTGCTCGATCGTCAGGCAATAGAAGTGCTTCTCAGACTTGATGAAAAGAATTCATCACTGTCGCTTCAGGTACTGTGGATCGGATTTAAATCCGATAATGTATATTTCCACAGAAAGGACAGAGAGGTCGGCGAGTCGCGTTGGACACTGTCGAAGAAGATCAAGCTCGTGGTCGATTCGATGATGAGTTTTTCGTATTTCCCGATCAAGTTTATGTCCGGACTCGGTGTGGTGATGGCCATACTGTCATTCATATGGATACTGGAAGTGCTTATCGAATATATCGCGATCGGTACACCTGTCCGAGGATGGTCGACACTGATGTGTCTTGTTCTTTTTTCGTCGGGACTGATACTTCTTATGCTCGGTGTGCTCGGAGAGTATCTGTGGAGGACACTGGATGCCACAAGGAACAGGCCGGTGTTCATCGTGGATACGGTGGTTGATTCCCAAAAGGCAGAAAAAGAATGAGCGTTTATATCATCATATTTCTTGCCGCTTCACTTATATCCGCCTTTTCTCAGATACTGCTCAAGATAGCGGCAAAGCAGCAGTACAGGTCATGGATATTTGAATATCTGAATGTGCGGGTGATCAGCGCATATGTCATCTTTTTTCTGGCTACGCTGCTCACCGTTTACTGTTATAAGGTTGTCCCGCTGTCCGTAGGAGCAATGCTTGAAGCGAGCGGTTACGTATTTGTTACCGTACTCGGCAAACTCATACTTAAAGAAAATATCTCCAAAAGAAAGCTGATCGGAATGGCTCTTGTTATACTCGGAGTCGTGATCGTGGCTGTTTGAATCCGAATATGACAAAGTTTGTTAAGAAAAATTATGTTCTCATATGCCTGGCTGTTTGTTTTCTGTGCCTTTTGTGGCGTGCCTTTAAAGGCTTTTGCTGGACAGATGAGAGCTTTTATGTTTCAACCGCCGACCGGTTTTACCGCGGAGTGATCCCGCTCGTCGGTGAGTGGTTCAGGACTCAGATGTCTTCGATCGTAATGGTCCCGTTTTATGCCGTTTATATGGCTGTTACAGGTTCGAATGCAGGTGTGATACTGTACTTCCGTATTCTGTATCTGATACTTTCTGCGGCAGTCGCACTTGTGTATTACCGTGTTCTTGGAAAAGAATACCCGGAGCCCGTGGCCGGCGGAGCAGCTCTTTTCATCATGTGTTATGCGCATCTGAACAATGCGACTTTTTCTTACTACATGCTGTCCGTCGTTCTGATGGAGCTTGCGCTTATTATTATATATGACTATAAGAATACAAAAAGCCGCATACGACTCGTGATAGCAGGAGTTGTGCTGGCGCTGTCTGTTCTTTGCATGCCGGCGTTTGTTATCGGATATGTGCCTCTTATGGCAGCGGCTGTTATCGTATATATCATCAAAAGAAATGAAACGCTGAGGGATATCATCATCTGGTCGCTCACAGGTACTCTGATACCTGCGGTCATCTTCGCGGTATATCTGTTTTCGCATGTGGATGTGGATTATCTTCTGAACATTCTCCCGAAGATCCTCGTTGATCATGAACATAATGAAACGTTGGGATATTTTATCCGCAAGCCCAACAGGTGCCTGACCGATGTGTTCGGTAAGTTCACGTACGTAAGTTATGCGTTGATCGCTGTGTCATTTGTCTTTCAGAAGTATCTTAAAAAGCCACCGTATAGTAAGATCGTTATAGCAGTCGATACCGTTTTGTTTGCGATAATGGCGAATTATTCATTAGGGCACACGGGATATATACACGTGGCGTTTTTTATGTTTGCGGTTCCGGTTTTTTTCATCTCGGAAAAAAAGAACCACCGTCTGTTCTGGCTGACAGTGATACCTGCCGGACTCATTGCGCTCATTTACTGTTTTACGTCAAGTGATTTTCTATATGTTATAGCACTCGGGCTGTCTGTGGGGATACCTGCCTGTCTGTGCGCGGCTTACGATATGCTGCGGGGCGTGGGCGACGGGGATAAGAGTAAGAATCTCTCCGGGATCGCACGGGCTGCTGTGATCATTGTATGCACTGCCTGTCTTTGCATAACGGTGGGGCTGAGATTTACTAATGTGTACCGGGATGCTCCGATAGTAAAGCTCACAAAGGTCATTCCGTCCGGAATTGCAAAGGGGCTCTATACGACCGACGAACATCTGCAGCAGTATCTTGATGTGTATGATGTGCTGGAAAAGTACTGCGCCGATACTGCGGACACCGAACTCGTAAGCGGGAATCCGAACGGAAACGTGCTTTTTTCCAAGATACTACCGTGGGGGTATCTCGGATCAAGGCTTGACTGCGGGTTTCCTTCTACATGGAGAACGACTGCGTATGATGATGATCAGCTGGATCTGTATTATAAAATCAACAAAACCTCCGTTCCGGATGTTATAATAGTGCTTGACAGCCGGTACGGATCATATGATGCGGCGGGGGATGTTGAAGATGACCACGAACCGAATCTCGATGAGATGAACGAGTACTGGAAAGATTATATACGTGATAACGGATTTGCCGAAGAAAAGGTAAAGTGCGGGAAAGTGTACAGAAGACAGAAAACGGCAGGAAAAGGAGAGTAAGATGATACCTATAAACGATCTGGGAAGAGGCTTCAGGCTGTATCAGAAGGAATATGAGGACAAGGCACTGGAGGTGCTCAGGAGCGGATGGTACGTACTTGGTAAGGAGGTATCGTCTTTTGAAGAAGAGTTTGCAAAGAAGCTCGGAGACTGTAGCTGCGCGGGTGTTGATAACGGACTGGATGCGATAACCCTCGGGCTTATGGCGTCGGGGATCTCGGAAGGAGACGAGATCATCGTTCAGGCCAACGGATATATCGCAACGATGCTCGGAATACTCCAATGCGGAGCTACTCCCGTGTTTGTGGAGCCGGATGAGTATTATCAGCTTGATGCGTCCCGTATAGGAGCGGCTGTCACATCGAAGACAAGGGCGGTTCTCGTAACGCACCTTTACGGACAGGCAACACGCATGGATCCGATAATCGCCGAGTGCAAAAAGTACGGACTGGATCTGTTTGAAGACTGTGCTCAGTCGCATTTCGCACCGTATAAGGGAGTCAATACCGGACTGTTCGGAAAGGCTTCGTTCTTCAGCTTTTATCCAACCAAGAACCTCGGTTGTTTCGGAGACGGAGGTGCGGTTGTCTCAAAGGATCCGAAGATAGTCGAACAGGTAAAGATACTGCGTAACTACGGGAGTGACAGGAGATATCACAACATCGAAACAGGATTCAATATGAGGCTTGATGAAATTCAGGCCGGCCTCCTGCGAGTAAGGCTTTCACATATAGATGAGCTTCTTGCAAACAGGAGACATATCGCAAACAGGTATCTTGAAGAGATGAAAAATCCTCTTGTAGAGCTTCCTCTTACCGCGGAAGGGTGTGAACACACATGGTATCAGTTCATAGTGCGTACGCAGGATCAGGAAGGCTTCAGGCAGTATCTTAAAGACAGGGACATAGCGACCGATATTTCATGGCGCGTGCCTCCGTATCTGCAGCCGTGCATGACGGAAAGGTTCGGATACAAAGAAGGGGATCATCCCGTTACGGAAGATCTGTGTGCGCATATCGTTACGCTTCCGATGATGGAATACATGGAAGAAGATGAGATCACCAAGGTCATAGAGGCGGTAAACGAATACAGTCTGTGATCTCCTGTAATGTCATTTTGTAAAAATCTTCCCGGTTTGAATTGTTAATTTCTCACAAATCATCATTAAACAGGTAAATTTGTCTTGCAATTAAAAAATTGTTTAAAGTTTCTTGGCATTGTTCCCTCCTGACTCTGAGCAGCTTCAAACCATTCAATTCGTGGGATAAAACCCAGACCTATT
>CADCPL010000072.1 GCA_902803305.1 uncultured Lachnospiraceae bacterium | reverse complement strand
GGGATAAAAGCCGCGATCTCGTCTTCTCTTTCGCATATGAGACGAAGGGCAACCGACTGAACACGTCCGGCGGAAAGTCCTCTCTTTACCTTTGCCCACAGGACCGGCGATATCCGATAACCGACCATACGGTCGAGAACACGGCGCGCCTGCTGCGCATCAACAAGATCCATGTCGATCTCGCGGGGATGCTTTAGCGATTCCTTTACGGCATTTTTCGTGATCTCGTTGAACGTGATCCTGTACACCTTCTTGCCCTCAAGCTTCAGCGCATATGTAAGATGCCAGCTTATTGCCTCTCCCTCACGGTCCGGGTCAGTTGCGAGATATATCTTCTCGGCCTTTTTCGCTTCCTTCTTGAGTGAAGCGATAAGATCTCCTTTTCCTCTTATTGTAATGTACTTCGGCTCAAAATCATTTTCCGGGCTGATGCCGATCTGGCTCTTGGGAAGGTCGCGCACGTGACCCATCGAAGCCATAACCTCATAATTGGGGCCCAGGAATTTCTTGATCGTTTTTACTTTAGCCGGTGATTCCACTATGACAAGATACTTTGCCATTTGTCTTCCTCCGATTACCTACATATTTAAAACGTTAGATAATATACATTATTTTATTTTTGATATCAAGGGGAATTTTCAGAATACTTATACATCAACCGATGAGTTTGTTGTATAATGGTGAGCATGAATAATACAAACAACAACCCAAACAACTATTCAAACTCACTTCCTTCTGATGTAAGAACGCTTATCAGAAAGGGCGACATCACCTGTCAGACAAGCGGTATGTGCAGCGGCTATGCACAGGCAAATCTTGTCGTTCTTCCCAAAGAGGACGCGTTTGATTTTCTCCTCTTTGCCACAAGGAATCCGAGATCATGTCCGCTTCTGGAGGTAACAATGCCAGGAGACAGAATGCTTACGGAGATCGCAAAGGACGCGGATATCGCGACCGATCTGCCACGGTACCGGATATATGAAAAAGGCGTTCTGATCGCGGAGCCGACTGATGTATCAGACTATTGGAGAGATGACCTGGTAAGCTTTCTTATCGGATGCAGTTTTTCGTTCGAGGGCGAAATGCTAAGCGCCGATATCCCCGTAAGACATATCGAGGAAGGTCGTAACGTTCCGATGTATAAGACGAACATACCGTGCAAAAGTGCGGGGAGGTTTCACGGAAACATGGTGGTCAGCATGCGACCGATACCGTACGATCTTGTCTCGAAGGCCGTGCTTGTAACAGGAGATATGCCGCGCGTTCACGGAGCCCCGGTCCATATCGGATATCCGGAGCAGATAGGCATATCGTCGATCGACAGACCGGACTTTGGTGAAAGCGTTACGATAAGAGACAACGAGGTTCCTGTTTTCTGGCCTTGCGGAGTCACGCCTCAAAGCGTTGTGATGGATTCCAAGCCTGATTTTTGTATCACACACAGCCCGGGACATATGTTCATCACCGACGTGAAAAACGTCAATCTGAAGTATTGATCATCCTCAGTAAAGATAGGAGAAATGTATGAACAAGATAGCTTTTTTTGATGCCAAGGACTATGACATGGCATCATTTAAAAATGCAAACAAGGACGAAAGGTTCGAGATCAAATTTTATGAGACCAAGCTCTCGATCGATACCGTAAACCTTGCAAACGGATATGACTGCGTATGCATATTTGTCAACGATAACGTCGACAAAGAAGTGATCGATGCACTCTCTGCCGCCGGTGTAAAGCTCATCGCACTCAGATGCGCCGGATATAATAATGTAGACATTGAGCATGCATTCGGCAAGATCCACGTTGTAAGGGTTCCCGCATATTCTCCTTATGCCGTTGCGGAGCATGCCATGGCGCTTCTGCTTACAAGCATAAGACGTATCCATAAGGCTTATATCAGAACCCGCGACCATAACTTCAGCCTGAGCGGCCTGACAGGTTTTGACCTTCACGGCAAGACGGTAGGTGTTGTCGGAACCGGCAAGATAGGAAGGATCTTTGCAGGAATATGCAAGGGATTCGGAATGAACGTGCTGGCATATGACAAGTTTCCAGCAAAGGATTCGGATCTTACATATGTAACGCTTGACGAGATATGGGAAAGATCAGACGTGATCTCTTTCCACTGCCCGCTCACGGACGAGACAAAGCACATGGTAAATAAAGAGTCGATAGCGAAGATGAAAAAGGGTGTCGTGCTCGTCAACACATCGCGCGGCGCGCTCATCGATTCCGAGGCTCTTCTTGAAGGCATCAAGGACAGACAGATCGGTGCAGCATGTCTTGATGTATATGAGGAGGAATCGGATGTGTTCTTCCATGATTTTTCCGGACATATAATAAATGATGATATTCTCGCAAGGCTCATATCGATGCCGAATGTGATAGTAACATCACATCAGGCGTTCCTTACGAACGAAGCACTGTCCAACATCGCGGACACCACGCTTTCCAACATCGCGCAGTTCGAAAAGGAAGGCAGATGCGACAATGAGCTTTGCTACAAATGCGAAAAATTCGGCGGATGCCCGCAGGAACACAAGGGGAAGTGCTTTTAATAATACGCGGCGATCTCAGGGAGGACAGACTGTGACATACGAAGAATTATTGGAAAACGCAAGAACTGCCATGCAGCCCCATTGCCTGGCATGCAACGAATGTAACGGAAGGGCCTGCGGCAAAAAGATACCCGGACCCGGCAGCAAGGGAGTTGGCGACGGCGCCACTCGCAACTACGAGGGCTGGAAAAAGATCCGCGTAAACATGGATACGATCCATGAACTGTTTGAGCCGGATACATCGTTTGATTTTTTCGGGAAAAAGATGCGGTATCCGATATTTGCCGGACCTGTCGGTGCCGTGAACATGCATTACGGCGATAAATATAATGATATGGAGTATAACGACATCCTCGTGCGCGCATGTGCGAATGCAGGGATAATCGCATTTACGGGCGACGGCACAAATCCCGAGGTTCTTAAGGCTGCAAGCGCCGCGATCGCAAAAAGCGGCGGCTGCGGCGTTCCGACGATCAAGCCCTGGGATGAGGTGACTCTTAAAGAAAAGTTTGACCTTGCGGCCACATCGACCTGCTCGGTCATTGCAATGGATATAGATGCTGCCGGCCTTCCCTTTCTTCAAAATACGGAAAGACCCGCAGGTGCCAAGTCGGTTGAGGAGCTTTCAAGGATGATCAAAATGTCAGGCAAGCCCTTCATAGTCAAGGGTGTGATGACCGTGCGCGGTGCGCTTAAGGCAAAGAAAGCCGGAGCCGCCGGGATAATAGTATCAAATCACGGAGGACGCGTACTCGATCAGTGCCCTGCAACTGCAGATGTCCTTCCGGAGATCGCAGAGGCAGTCCCTGATATGATGGTACTTGTAGACGGAGGCATCAGATCAGGTGTCGATGTGTTCAAGGCGATAGCACTCGGTGCTGACGGTGTTGTTATCGCAAGACCTTATGTTACTGCCGTGTACGGCGGAGCGGACGAAGGCGTACGGCTCTATACCGACAAGATCGGAGCCGAGCTTGCGGATACCATGAAGATGTGCGGAGCTTCGAGCCTTAGTGAGATAAGTGCTGACATGGTGCGTATTTAAAGGATGTAAACAATGACTGATACGGACAAGAACGAACTCTATGAATATGCCGGATCGCTTTGCAAACAGGGGGATGAAGAAGACGGCGTGCTTGAAGAATTCTGGCGCAGGATCAGTCCCTACCCGGAGATAATGGAAGAGTTCGAATACTATCGCACGCATAATGATTTTCTGTGCAAACTAAGTGTCTCGGGGATCACGGTCGCCGATATCCTCGTGTGGCAGATAGACAGGTTCAAGGCCGCGATCGACGAGGGAAAGTTCGCACTCAAATACAACGGACCGCATATGGTACTCGGCGCTTTCTACACGATGGCCGATGTCATTGAGAATCCCGAAAAATATACAAACAGATTCCGCTCCGAGACCGGAACCGATTATGAAGGCAAAAGTGCCTGCGTGGATCCGTAGTGATCAGACTCTTATGATCAGATTATTCGCACCGGATGCTGCGGCATATTTAACATCCTTTGCCATTCGCATCAGTATTGCAAGTCCCATATCATCCACGCTTCCCTTTTCATCCATTTCCTTTTTGTAAATGTCGGTAAGATTGATCGACTGGAAATCATCACGCATCCTGATTATAAGATCATCGTCCTTTGCAACCAGTCTCGCATTGACTCTGTGTTCCTTTCCATCGGAAAATCCGTGATTTACATACAGTCCCGACATTTCCTCGGTGATGAGACCAAAAGTCTTGGCGCGATCTTTATCGGCTCCGTGCTCTAGCGCAAATGCTATCGCAACACGTGACAGGTCGAGAAGCTCATCGGCAGAGGTAGCCACCACTGCGATCTCATTATCGGCTGAGAACCCGAAACTGCTAGGCATAAGCATCATCTTATCAGTGAACGACTTGGCTTCTTTATATCTGGAAATATATATAACAGCTATCACACTCATTACCAACATATGAACGATCTTGGCAACAAACGCACCGTGATAGTTTATGGCGGACAACAGGAAGAAAGTTACCGGCACGATATTCCCGCATTCAAGAAGAAAACAGTAAATACTTGAAAACCTGAGTCTTTTGACCGCCAGCAGATAATTGCTGAAATTGAATACCACGGCATGAAATACAAGCGAAAAACACGAGATCCGGATACACTCAATACACATACTTATCGCGACGGGATCATCCGTTTTCATAAAGAAAGCCGACAGCGGTCTTGCCAAAGCGAACAGCGCTACGGTAGCTGCCGATGAAAGGATCAGCGCATCCTTAAGCGATGTCTTCTGTGTTTCTTTAAGCGAAGCCCTGTCCTCTTCTCCTATGAACACTCCGGCAAAAGCCAGCATCGTATCAGACGGTGCATACCATGCGGAGCGGACGAATACGGTGATCTGTGAAAACACACCGTAAACCGCGACAAGATAATTAACTCCCATTGAAGTGAGCATGTTATTTATCAGAACACCTCCGAGGGCATTGCTGCCCTTTACGATAGCAGGCGGTGTACCGAGCCTTATGATCTCCGCACTTTGTTTCTTACTGAAGGATTTAAAAGAAAACCTGAACAGCGAACTCTTTTTGCTCGAAACAAAATATGAAGCGGTAACAAAGAACGGAAGGATATATCCGAGTGAAGTAGCCATTCCTATCCAGAACATTCCCCCGTGCATAACAAAAACAACCAGAGCATCCCCCAGGACATCTATCACCGTTGTCAAAAGTGATGTGACATTTGCTCTCGAATACTGCCCCTCCATTTCCAGATACAGCTTCAAAACTCTTGTCAGTGAAAAGAACGGGATACCGATTACATACCCGTACAGATACTGCGTCGTCATCTGCAGTACCTCGGGCTCTCTGGCACCAAGAAGCTGTGATACACCCGTACAGAAAACGATCGTCAGGATCGTCAGGAGAAGTGATATACCGCCGCCGAGAAGGACAGAACTGGAATAAACCTGATTTGCTTCATCAAGGCGTCCCGCACCGATAAGGGAAGATACCCTGTTACGTGCTCCGCTGCTGATACCTGTTCCCACAAGTTCATAGAGCATGATAAGCGGTCCGACATATCCGATGACCGTAACGCCCATAGGACCGAAGAACAAACTCACGAACGCCAGATCGACCATTGGTCCTATGGCTTTCGAAATATCGGAAAAAGCATATGACTGTTCGCCTTTTCTGAACAGCTTGTGAAGTATCACATTTTCAGTCTTTTTTCCTGCTATAGTCTCCATGAAACCTCCTACTCGTAATCACGGATGATCGCATCATAATCGCCCAGCGCTTACTGTATCCGCTTTTCAAACTCCTCAACCGGATACAGTCCGGCATCATTTGTTTTCATATCTTTAAACCGCAGATGACATACTCCCGGACGATTGTACTCATCAAGTATGATAAGTCCCCTGAGTTCGTCAGTGGTCTGATAAACCAGATCAGCGGATATATATTCTTTTTTATCCGGTCCCATCCATTTGGAAAAAACAAGCTTTCCGCCGATGGGTGTTTTGCCCTCTATCGAATCGGGAAGATCATATTCCTCTACATCGAGCGCTGCAAGAACACTTCCGATATTTGAATCGTGTCCGCACAAAAACGTAAACTTGCGCCCGTTTGTACCAAACTCCGACTGTATCTCTTTTAGCAAAGGATTTGCAACGTTACAGGCAACAAGCGGAGCCGTGAACAATACATCGCCGTACACATCTCTTATCCGGGAAATTTCCTTCCATTCATCCCGGTCAAGATCATGCCCAAATGCCGCCGCGGTTTCATCTTCTTCCTCATAATACTGGAGAATAAGTGCATCGCTTGCCGAAAAGGCGGTCTTAAGCGATCCGGTCATACCGGGTTCCTGATCAAGTTCAAGAATGATCTGCGTATCATCGGTAGAAAAATCGGAAACACTGCCGTCTGCCCATGCCCGCGATTCATGAAGATCGATAACATCCGTCAATAATCTGTAATTATCCGCAAGCCCGTCTATTTCTTCCGAAAACATTTCTTCTATCTGGGATTTTGCGGCCTGTACATAAGAATCCGAAACAAAGGTTAGCTTTGGTTCAAATACGGGATCCATCGTATCAAATTCCACGCCGTACTCTATCTCCTCTCCCGCCGTCGGAAGCAGGCCGGCCGTGAAAAACTGTGCCGTTGCTATTGTCCTTTGTTTGGAATTGGCATATACCTTTACACTATCCGGATCGGGATGGTAGTTTTCGGGAAAAAGCCCCTCTGCCTCGAGCCATTTGCGAAAATACTGACCCATTATGGTCTCGAGGATACCGCCTCTTACCGACAGTTCACTCGGGTCTGAAGACCATTTGAACCATTCATGCGGAGTTATCTTAGCAAGCAAAGAATCTCCGCCGCTGAGCGGAGCCCTGATATTATGACGGCTGAGAATGACTACCTGATCCAGTGTGTATCCGTCATATGACAGCAGCCATGAGCCGTCAGCCGGTACATCAGCGGGCCCCTCGGTCTGCACCGGATCAGCGGACCTGTTGCATTTTACGATACACAAAAGCATCCCGCATAATATTAAAAATAATATCCCCGCTATGATGTTTAAAACCTTATTCTTTCTAAGCATTCGTATCTCCTTATCATGGTTAAGATTATAACATAAACCGAAAAAAGCTAAAAGATGACACGTAGCAGACAGATTTATAAAAATGTTCCCCGGTTGATGTATAATGGTAACAGAGCATTCCCTTTTCGATAAATATGGAGGTTGATCATGTATAGAAAATTCAAAAAAGATCGCCAATGATCAACGAGAGGCAAAAGGTCTTTTCGCACCTGTATGGCAGATGCTTGACTATTCAGACAAATATGAAGAT
>CADCPL010000071.1 GCA_902803305.1 uncultured Lachnospiraceae bacterium | reverse complement strand
GGCAAAAGCCATTCCGAACGGATGAGTTGATGAGATCAGGTGTATTTTTCACGATCGTTGTGATCGGCATTGTAATAGTGACTGTGCTTGCTCTTCTGATATGGGAAGTAATACGCCTTAGGAGAGAAGGAAAAAAACTATCCGCAGAAAATGCAAAGCTTTCCGAAGAACTGCAGAAAACACAGGATAGAGAACGTTCGCTCAGAAGTAAGGGATCGGAGATATTTGCATCCATCGGCCGGGAACTTATAGAGCCTTTAAGCGGAGTTAAATTTACATCGGAGCTTATCAGGACCAGGTTTCTGTCGGGAAGTGTTGAAGAAGACAGGGACTACATCATAGATAAGCTTGATCAGATCTACGGCAAGACCGACCAGATGGGTATCTTTACCAAGACGATACTGTCCACGGCTCTTGACGATATGGGCGAGTATACGGTCACGTGTTCCGATACGGACGCACGCTCACTCGAAGATATGATAAAAAAATACGATCACAGGCATGTGGTTTCCGTAGCGCCTATACCGCATGTACTCATTCACATAGATCCGCTCCGGATGAGCCAGGTGATCGGAAACATCATCGATAATTCTTACAGATATGCAAATACGGATATTGAGACCTCTTTTCTCCTGACGGATGATTTTCTGCAGATGAAAATAGAAGATCACGGCGGGGGAGTTCCGGAGGAAGAGATGGCTTTTATCACAGACAGACATTACCGGGTGAAAAAGTGGATCGATTCGCCCGAGGATGGTAGCGGTCTCGGATTGTTCGTTGCAAAGACTCTCATGGAGGAGATGGACGGAAGCCTTGTGCCGACCAACACCGAAGACGGTCTTTGCGTTACGCTTCTTGTAAAGCTCGGCGGGTCGTAGTATGACCGGTCTTCGGAAAGGAGACGGAAATTGTTTGGATTCATAAGAGAAAATCAACTGAACCTGATGCTTCTTTTGTGCGGAGCGTGCGGCATCTTTACGCTCCTTCTGCTTATGACGCGATTTTTATCCGGGAGCAGAAAGATCATACTCATCCTTATGGAGCTTATCGCTTTTTTCCTTCTCTGGTTCGACAGGCTGGCGTATGTGTACGCGGGCGATCCTTCTCATAAAGCATTTATAATGGTCAGAGTCAGTAATTTCTTTGTTTTCTTTCTGACATCAGCCATAGTGTTCGGGATTAATCTGTACCTTGCAGATCTCCTTAGGAACGATGCGGGTTTTGACAAACTCCCGAAGCGGCTGGGGATAGTAAGTATAGCATCGGTCGTCGGTATGCTCATGGCTGTATTGGCAGCCTTTACGAACCTGTATTATTATTTTGATGAGACAAATCGTTATCACAGAGGCGAAGGTTTCCTGATCTCTTATATCATTCCCGTAGTATGTCCGATCATTTTGTATACGGTCATAAGACAATATCGAAACAAGTTCAGGAAACTGATCTACGTTTCACTTTGCCTGTATATCTTCGTGCCGATAGCGTGTGGCATTCTCCAGATATTCACGTATGGGATATCTATCGTAAACATGGCAATGGTCGCGGTTTCGATATCGCTCTATTTCTTTACGTATATCGATCTTAACAACACGGTCGAACATGCGCATAAGATTGAGATCGAACACATGCAGGGGGAGCATAAAAGGATGCTGCGGCTGTTTGATCAGACGGCTACGGCATTTGTTTCCGCGGTTGAGATAAGGGATGAGTATTCAAAAGGCAACGCAGTCCGTGTTGCGGAGTATGCTGCAAGGATCGCAGATCATATGGGCAAGAGCGAAGAAGATTGTGAAAAAGTATATTATGCGGCACTTCTTCATGATGTCGGACTTATCGGACTTCCAGATGCCGTTATAGCAAGCGATAAGGATCCGTCAGAGATATTTTCCGAAGATGTGAGGAAAGGACCGCAGCTCGGTGAAAAGATACTGTCATGCATAACTGAGTTTCCTTATCTTGCGAAGATAGTCAGAAACAGTCATGAGCGATATGACGGCAGCGGATATCCTGACGGACTTAAGGGCGAGGATATCCCCGAGATCGCGAGGATCATAGCGGTCGCTGACGCATATGTAGATATGACGAGCAAGAAACGGTACAGGGATGCAAGTCCGAGTTTTATGGCAAGGGAAGAATTCGTAAAGGAAGCCGGCGATAAGTTCGATCCTGCGATCGCCGAGATCATGGTCCGTATAATCGACGAAGACAGCAACAATGCTCCCGAAGAAAAAGACCTCAAAACGGAATCCGGGATATCATGCAATGAGTACAGAGAGCATATATCACGCGGGATACCTGTGGAAAGCGATATCATAAAGATCACATTTGACTGCAGATCAACCGCACAGGAAGGTGAATTTTCCGCACCTTCGGTCGTACTGTTTGATTCGTATGACTCAAGGACTCATGACGAGAGAAAATCGATAGATGAATCTCACTATATTGAGTACGGAGAACTGTGGTTTGACAGACACAGCGTAACTACTGCGGCCAGAAGGATCGTAGAAAACGATACAGAAGTAAAGGGACAACTGAAGAACCCGAAAAACGGTGTCCGATATGAGCTCACGGCAGGCCGGAGTGACGATCATTTGAGACTCGTCATGAGATCAAATGACTACGCGAAAGAGGTTACGGTTGCTCTTCCGAGCGGATCCAAGAAGGCGTATATAGGCCTGACGGGAGAACACTGCGAACTTACGGGTATAACGGCAGAACCTACGGGAGATTCGTTCGGGATAGGAGATATACCGAGGATCGTTGATTCCATCAGTTATATAGATCACCTGGAATCGGATATAAAAAACGTGCAGGTAGACAGAGCACGTTCTGCTTCGACAGAAGGCATCGAGATAAAGGAAAAACTGAAGATAGATTTTCATTCAATGAGCCTTCCGGGTGCCGATCTTATATGGCACTGCCCGTATGTAGTTCTGTTCTCGTCGGCTGACGGACAAGTCGGCGGAGAGGGCTTTCATGAGTATCAGGTGATAAAACTGAACGGCGAGGATGAAGGAGACAAGGAATTCTCACGTAACACGTTCGTTATGAAGAGAACAGAGGATTTCCCCGGATGGGAAAAGTGGAAAGAAGCAAATGCGCAGGGCATGGAGTGTGAGATATGCTTTGAGAGAAAAGGCGATCGTGTCGTCATGTGGACGCAGAACCTGGGGATAAGCATCGAAAATACGACAACGATACTTGAAAAGGATGCAAAGGTATATGTCGCGCTTACCGGAGATCAGGTAGCACTTACTGATATCAGGATCCACAACTAAAACGTGACAACGGCAGACAAATTGTATATAATCGATATGGACAAGGGCGTCAGGATTATTTATGATGCCCTTTTTTAATGATCATAAATGGGATAAAAGGAGTAGGATATGCGAAAAGAAGATATACTTCGGATGATCGAAGAAGAGGGAGTTGAATTCATCAGACTTCAGTTTACCGATATATTCGGTAACCTGAAGAATATCGCGGTTACGCCGACGCAGATGGATAAAGTGTTTGCAAACAGATATTCATTTGACGGTTCCGCGATATTCGGCAACGAATATGAACTGGATGACAGACTGTATCTGTATCCCGATCTGGAGACTTTTTCTATCCTTCCGTGGAGACCGCAGCAGGGAAAAGTTGCCAAGATCGTATGTGATGTTCATAAGATGAACGGAGAAGTGTTTGAACTGAGCACCAGGCATATACTGAAGAAAACAATGGAGACTGCGGCAAAGTCCGGATACAGCCTGATAGTCGATCCGGAGTGTGAATTCTTCCTGTTCCACACCGATGAAAACGGGTGGCCCACAACAACTTCGCATGACAGGGCGGGTTATATGGATGTAGGACCTGCGGACTTCGGAGAGAACGCAAGAAGAGATATTGTCCTCATGCTCGAAGAGATGGGATTTGAGATAGAGTCTTCGCTTCACGAGCATGCTCCCGCACAGCACGAGATAGATTTCAAGGAGGATGATGCCTTTTCGATGGCAGATTCGATACAGACGTTCAAATTCGCGGTCAGATCCATAGCAAAGAGGTTCGGACTCTATGCCACATTTATGCCCAAGCCGCGCCAGGATGTTGCGGGCTCGGGAATGCATATCCATTTAAGGCTTCAGAAGGACGGAAAGAATATATTTGTTACGGATGACGGACAGCCTTCGGAGGAGGCAAAGTGGTTTGTCGGCGGCGTACTTGCGCATGCACGCGGTATGTGTGCAATAGCGGATCCCACCGTTAACTCGTATAAGAGGCTTCTGGCGGGATGTGATGCTCCTTTTTCCATCACTTGGGCGGAAAAAGGCGAAAGATCTCTCGTTACCATCAATCAGGGGATAGATGATGTTGATATTGAGCTCAGGTTTCCCGACGGATCATCAAATCCGTACCTTCTTTTCGCAGTCTGCATGGCGGCAGGCCTTGACGGAATAGAAAAGAAGACCGCACCCGGACCTGTCCTGGGTGAGGAGGATGAAAGCGGTATCAGATTCCTTCCCGAGGATCTTAAGGAAGCTGTTGAAGAACTCGGAAAAGACAGCCTGCTTGTTGATGTTCTCGGAGAGGAATTCGTAAAGGTATATACGCTCATAAAGCGCAAGGAATGGAGAGATTTTATCTGCAGCGTAACCCCGTGGGAGCTGGATACATATCTGACAAGAGTTTAAGATTCGGTAAGGAGACTATATGGGCGCAATTCTCGTGGCGATGCCCAGACATGAAGACTCGAGCCGGATCTGTGATATCATAAGACAAAGCGATATATGGGAAGATGTATTTGTATGTGATACGGGTTCCGAGGTCCTGCGAAGGATCGAGGATATGGATATAAGCCTTGTGGTATGCACCCGCAGACTCAGTGATATGGGGTTTGAGGAACTGCATGACTATATGCCGGCAAGCAGCAATATGCTCCTGCTGACTAAGGACGTACAGATAGGTCTGTTCTCGAGCAATATAGTGATACTTCAGATGCCTTTTAAAACGTCTGATCTGATAAGCAGTATCAAAATGGTGCTGCCGGGAGGTTACAGACCCCGAAATGCGAAAAAAGCGCGCAGTCCGGGAGATAAGGTCACCATAGACAAAGCAAAGATGCTCCTTATGGAGAGAAACAACATGAGTGAGCCGGAGGCATACAGGTATCTTCAGAAGAACAGTATGGATATGGGCAGGACTCTTTTGGAGACGGCTTATATGATACTTTCTTTGGGTACCGGTTGACGCGGCAGTTGTAAAGAGGTGTAAAATGGTTAAGATCAATGAAAATTACGGACAGTTACAGGGAAGCTATCTGTTCTCCACCATCGCAAAAAAGGTAAATGAATACACGGATGCGCATCCCGAGAAAAAGATAATAAGGCTCGGTATAGGAGACGTTACGAGGCCGCTCACCGGATCGGTCATATCTTCGCTTCATAAAGCAGTTGATGAAATGGCCGATGAAAAGACGTTTCGCGGATATGCACCGGACCTCGGGTATGATTTTCTGCGTCATGCCATATGTGAAAATGATTACAGGGCAAGAGGGTGCAACATCGATGAGGATGAGATATTCGTATCCGACGGTGCCAAGCCGGATTCGGGGAATATTCAGGAGATATTTGCAGAGGATAACAGGATAGCGGTTTGCGATCCGGTATATCCCGTTTATGTTGATTCAAATGTTATGTCCGGACGCTGTGGCACATATGATAAAAGTACGGGCAGGTACGATAAAGTCGTTTACATGGACTGTACTGCAGAAAACGGATTTATCCCTTCCATCCCGAAGGAGTCCGCTGATATAATATACTTATGCTTTCCGAACAATCCCACTGGAGCTGTGGTAAAAAGATCGGAGCTTCAGAAGTGGGTGGATCATGCCAATGAGACCGGAGCCGTCATAATATATGATGCGGCATATGAAGCATACATAAAAGATCCCGATATCCCTCACTCGATCTATGAGTGCAGCGGTGCGAGAGAGTGCGCGATAGAGCTTCATTCGTTCTCAAAGAATGCGGGCTTTACAGGACTTCGTCTCGGTTATGCGGTAGTGCCGAAAGACATCAAAAGGGGTGGCGTATCGCTTCGCGATCTGTGGGCAAGGAGACACGCGACCAAGTATAACGGTGCACCGTATATCGTTCAGCGCGCCGGAGAGGC
>CADCPL010000070.1 GCA_902803305.1 uncultured Lachnospiraceae bacterium | reverse complement strand
CATTTACCAGAATATCGAGTACATGGAAACATTCAATCCCGACTATGTACTTATCCTGTCGGGTGATCACATCTATAAAATGGACTATGAGGTAATGCTCGACTACCACAAGAACAACAACGCCGAGATCACGATCGCAGCAATGCCCGTGCCCATCGAAGAAGCAAAGCGCTTCGGTATCCTTATAACGGATGACAACAGACAGATAACAGAGTTCGAAGAAAAGCCCGAGAAGCCGCGCAGCAACCTCGCTTCAATGGGTATCTACATCTTCAACTGGAAAGCTCTTAAGGAGTCACTCATTGCAATGGCCGATCAGCCAAACCTTGACTTCGGAAAGCATATAATCCCTTATCTTTTCAACAAGGGCGGCAGATGCTTTGCATATGAGTTCAACAGTTACTGGAAGGATGTCGGAACTCTTCATTCGTATTGGGAAGCCAATATGGAGCTTATCGATATCGTTCCCGACTTCAATCTGTACGAGGAGTATTGGAAGATCTATACACGTTCCGAGACTCTTCCTCCGCAGTATATTTCCGAAAACAGCGTCGTAGAACGTTCCGTTATCGGTGAGGGAACATACGTCTACGGTAAAGTATACAATTCGGTCATCGGCTGCAACATAACCATCGGAAAAGATACGGTTATCAGAGATTCGATAGTCATGAACAACACACAGATCGGTGATGCCTGCGAGATAACCAAGGCTATCATCGCCGAAGATGTTGTCATCGGAAACGGAGTCATTCTCGGAAACGGTGAGGAAGTACCGAATGAAACGGATCCTTCGATATATACAAACGGTATCGTTACCATCGGCGAGCACACCAACGTTCCCGACAGAGTTTCGATCGGCAAGAACAGTGTTGTATCCGGTAATCTTACCGAAAAGGATTTCGTAAATAACGCTTTGGAAAGCGGTAAAACATTGATAAAGGCAGGTGACGAACTGTGAGAGCGATTGGACTTATTTTAGCGGGCGGCAGCACATACAGGATGAAAGACCTTTCACAAAAGCGCGCCATCGCCGCGATGCCTGTTGCAGGTAACTACAGAGCGATCGATTTTGCTCTTTCCAACATGACAAATTCACGTATTACCAAGGTCGGAGTTGTAACGCAGTTTAATGCGGGAAGCCTTCACGAACACCTCAGTTCATCCAAATGGTGGGACTTCGGACGTAAACAGGGCGGACTTCATGTGTTCACTCCTTCCGTAACAAGCGACAACAGCCTGTGGTTTCGTGGAACCGCAGATTCCATCTACCAGAATCTGTCATTCCTTAAAGAAAGTCACGAGCCGTATGTTGTGATCGCTTCAGGAGACGGAATATACAAGATGGATTACAACGAGCTCCTTGAGTTCCATGTGGACAAAGGCGCCGATATCTCCCTCGTATGTTCCGAGATAGGCGATCCCAAGGATTGTGAGAGATTCGGAATGATCAAGCTCAATGACGAGATGCAGGTTGTGGATTTTGAGGAAAAACCGATCGCAGCCAAATCAACTCTCGTATCGTGCGGTATCTACGTGATCAGAAGAAGACTGCTTATCGAGCTCATTGAAAAGTGTGCGGAGGAAGAGCGTTTTGATTTCGTACGCGACATCATCATCCGCTACATGAACATCAAGAAGATATGCGGTTACAAGATCAAGACATACTGGAGCAATATCGCTTCCGTGGAAGACTATTACCGCACCAACATGGACTTCCTCAAAAAGGATGTCAGGGATTTCTTCTTCCGCGAATACCCGGATATCTATACCAAAGTTGATGATCTGCCTCCGGCAAAATACAATGTCGGATCCGATGTGAGAAACTCTCTTGTTGCATCGGGTACAATAATCAACGGTATCGTTGAAGGATCCATTCTGTTCAAGAAGGTATTTGTCGGCAGCAACTGTACCATCAAGAATTCCATCATCCTCAACGATGTTTACATCGGAGACAATACGTACATTGAAAACTGCATTGTCGAAAGCGGCGGCACGATCCTTGCGAACTCTTATCACAAGGGCGAAGACGGTCCGAAGGTTATAATCGAAAAGAGCGACCGGTACGTATTCTAAATATCAATTAAGAAAGGGTTGATGATATATGAACATAACGGATGTCAGGATCCGTAAAATGACAAAAGAAGGGAATATGAAAGCCGTTGCTTCCATCACTCTCGATAATGAATTTGCCATCCATGACATTAAGATAATCGAAGGGGAAAAGGGATTGTTCATCGCGATGCCGTCCCGTAAGACTCCCGAAGGAGAGTACCGTGACATAGCTCATCCGATCTCGCACGAGGTGCGGGAGGTACTTCAAAAAGCCATACTGGAGGCATATGAGAAGGTGCTTCTTTCTTAAAAAAATCCCCCGGCAACTGTGATGTAAAGTTTTTCACCGAAATCTTTACACCACAACTGTCGGGGGATTACTGTTTTCATATCTGTTTAGTAACCCAGTTCTTCTCCCACGAGGATGACCTTTATCCTTCCGGGTATCATAGACGCTCTTGTGATGACCATCTCACAGCATATCGTATGCTCAAGACAGTCTCCGCATCTTCCGATCTTCGCACATGGTGTATCACAGTTAAGCCTTACGGTATTGGCAGGTGATGCGATATTCCTGGTCCTGTCGAGACCTGCATTAACGTCCTTTACAACCTTGTTCATTCCGGCGATCACGATGACCTGTTCCGGTCCGTATATAAGATAGGATACCCTGTTCCCTCTTCCGTCGATGTTGATCAGTTCTCCGTCAAGTGTGATGGCATTTGTGCTCATCAGGAACGTGTCGGCGTTGATCATCTTCGCCTTAAGTTCTTTTACTTCCTCAGGTGATTTATACTGCTCTCTTATGATCAGATCATGCCCCGCACTATTGATACGGTCCTTAAGATCCGAGTTGTCGATCGTCATGGATCCGCCATAAGCAACGCTCTTTTTTCCGCTCCCTATAAGCTCCAGAACCTTTTCGCACGCCTCTTCCATGGAATCCGCATAGTATCCTTCCATCTTGCGAAGTGCGAGCTTCTTGATGATGGAATCGGCCTGATTTTTATAAAAGATCTTCTTGTTACTGTCCGTCATAGCTTTCCTCCCTGTTCAAACCTCATTTATCAGCCTTTTGTAAACTGCGAAACAGAAAACGGTTTACGTTCTTCGTCATAAAGTGCCACTACCGTTTCACTGCCGGTCTCATAAACGACCGGATAGATCACATCCTGAAATCTTGCCTGTTTTCTGTAATCTATACGGATGTGTGATATATCGCTTCCGCTCTCGAGTTCGGACAGAGCAAGCTTTACATATTGTCCGTTGTTCACATGATTGTTACTGTCAAGATGATGTTTTTGAATACGGATAGGTTCTTTTTCGATCACCGAAGCCTCGCCGTCCTTCGGGATCATGACTTTACGGGGACTGTAGATCATATCGAGTTTGGGACCTATCGTATAACCCTCCCGGATAAAATCAGGTGCCTTTACGGGCCTCGCGCTTACCGAATCTATCAGCGTCCACATGGAATTGGCCTTTACGATATACCTGTCGTTTTCATCCTTTAAGTAAAAATTCCTGAGTCCGAAACAACTCTTAAAACTGTACGGAAATGTTCCTACGGTCACATAGTCGCAAAGGCGCGGGAGCTTTTCGATCCGGACTTCCCAATAATTGATCACCCACAGCAGATCCTTTTTTGCAAGCACATCAAAACCGATGCCCAGATCTTCCGACTGAAATGTCGAGCAGTCCTGAAAGGCATCAATAAGCGCCGTTATCGTGAACCTCCTGTCAGTGTCGCATTCACTGAAGCCGATCCTTTTTTTGTACTCATATATACTTATTTCCATAACACTCTGATCATACGGATAAAGTCATGAAATGGCAAGCAGAAGATATGCATATTTAGACTTTGTGAGTCAGACCAGAAGATCCTTATCCTTGCGGATGTAGTTTGCGATCTCAAGTCTGATCCGCTGATATATTACCTCGATATCCTCATACGAGAATTGTTTGAACACATCACACAGATCATCAAAGCATATGCCCGTACGGCTCATGCTTTCAACGGCTCTTACATCTCTTTCCGACATTTTCTCCCCTCCCTGTCATCAATGATGATAAGCTTTGAACCTCACGGGTTATATTATAGCAAATAGACTGTTCGTGTTCAATTATATCCCGATATTTTTCATATAAAAAGGCTGAGGATAGTGAGATATGTAAAGTAGAGGTGCCCTACGAATTCATATCGGGAAAGTCAGTTTACTCCGATCACATTTCCGTTAAGTCTTAAGGACAGGACGTTGAGACCTAAGATGTTCTGGTAATGCATTTCCGAAGCAATGCCCGATACCAGACGGATCCCTATGTTCTTTGTCACATCCTCCTGATCCATCATCTGCCGCCTCTGCTCGATATTAAAGGGAACACAGTCATCTTTTATCGACAGGATCAGTGTTTCCGGTCTGACGGCTATACGCACCTGGACACTGTGCTTCTTATTATCTGCGGAAAAACCGTGCTCTACAACATTTCCCGCTATCTCCTCAAGGAAGAGGCTGGCATAGAATGCCCTTCGCTTATCGATACCTCTTTCCTGACAGAACTCCTGCAGAGTATTTGAAAGACCGATGACCTGGTCCATATCATGCAGAACTATATCGATACGTCCATATACAGGCACACCGAATTCTGCAGGTACGGACATAAGCTCATCTACCTTCCGGGGAAAGCGTTTATTGTATATGCAGGAGTATATGAGTATAAATACGGGAGCTATGAATCCATTCAGCACATTTGCCGTATATACTCCGGTAATTCCCATTTTCCCGATAAGGAGGGCGGAAAACACCACAACACCCACCAATCCATCCAGAAAGGCAAGGACATGGACCTGTACATGCCTGTTGGAAGTCTGCCAGTAACAGGAAAAATGTGAGATAATAAGAGCCAGCGGCATACAGAAGGGCAGGATCCTGAAGCCCATTACCGACATCATATAGACAGGATCTGACGGATCCCTGTAATAAAGCCTTGTGAGCGGCTGCGCAAACACCATGATGGCAACGGCGATCGCCAGCATAAGAGGGATGAAATTGAACAGGGCTGTCCTCATAACGTCCGTAAGTGACTTG
>CADCPL010000069.1 GCA_902803305.1 uncultured Lachnospiraceae bacterium | reverse complement strand
TAGGAAAAATGCCAATCGCGATACCCGCAGGCGTAACTGTGGATGTTGCAGAAAATAATAAAGTGACTGTAAAAGGTCCCAAGGGAACACTGGAGCGCATAATGGCTCCCGAAATGGAGATCAAGGTTGAAGGAGCAGAAGTTACCGTTTCTCGTCCTAACGATCTTAAGAGAAACAAATCACTTCACGGACTTACAAGAACGCTCATCAACAACATGGTTGTAGGTGTTACCAACGGGTACGAGAAAAAACTTGAAGTAAACGGTGTCGGTTACAGAGCAGCCAAGCAGGGCAAGAAGCTTGTACTCAACCTTGGATATTCACATCCGGTTGAGATGGATGATCCCGAAGGTGTTGAGACGGTTGTTGACGGAACAAACGTTATCTTCGTAAAAGGGATCGACAAAGAGAAGGTCGGACAGTACGCTGCCGAGATCAGAGATAAGAGAAGACCTGAGCCTTATAAGGGTAAGGGTATCAAGTACGCTGACGAGCATATCAGACGTAAAGTCGGTAAGACCGGTAAGAAGTAAAGAAGGAGGGAAGAAGAATGGTTAGCAAAAAATCAAGAGCAGAAGTTCGGATCAAAAAGCATAGCAGAATGCGTAACCGTTTCAGCGGCACAGCTGAGAGACCCCGCCTTTCTGTATTTCGCAGCAACAATCATATGTATGCGCAGATCATCGATGATACAGTTGGAAACACCCTGGTAAGTGCATCAACACTTGAGAAGGATGTTAAAGCCGAGCTTACTAAAACCAATAACGTTGACGCAGCAGCATACTTGGGAACCGTTATCGCAAAGCGTGCCCTTGAGAAGGGTATAGAGACGGTTGTCTTTGACAGAGGCGGCTTTATATATCAGGGCAAGGTTGCTGCACTCGCAGATGCAGCAAGAGAAGCAGGCCTTAAATTCTAGGAGGGAGTGGCACATGAAACGTCAAATTATAGATCCAAACAGTTTGGAATTAAACGATAAGGTCGTTACGATCAAGCGTGTAACAAAGGTTGTAAAAGGTGGACGTAACATGCGATTTACCGCTCTTGTAGTAGTCGGTGATGAAAATGGTCATGTCGGCGCAGGCCTTGGAAAAGCAGCCGAGATTCCCGAAGCTATCCGCAAGGGAAAAGAGGATGCAATGAAGAACCTTATCGAGGTTCCTCTTGATGAAAATAAGAGTATCACACATGATTTTATCGGAAAGTTCGGTGGAGCAAATGTTCTTATAAAGAGAGCTCCCGAAGGAACCGGTGTTATCGCAGGCGGTCCTGCCAGAAACGTTTGTGAGATGGCAGGTATCAAGAACATTCGTACAAAGTCTTTGGGCTCCAACAACAAGCAGAACGTCGTTCTTGCAACGATCGATGCACTTCGCCAGCTCAAGACTCCTGAGGAAGTAGCTCGTCTTCGCGGTAAATCTGTGGATGAGATAGTTGGGTGATAGGAGGAACAGAAAATGGCTGACAAGAGAATCAAAGTTACCTTAGTAAAGTCACCTATCGGAGCTATTCCGAAGCACAAAGCTACGATCGCAGCACTCGGACTGAAGAAGCTCGGAAGTTCAAATGATCTTCCCGACAACGATGCGGTCCGCGGAATGTGCAGACAGGTTTGTCATTTAGTTAAGGTTGAAGAGACGAAATAATACAGGAGAAGGAGGCAACCCAATGGAATTATCCAATTTAAGGCCGCAAGAGGGCTCAAAGCATAGCGATAATTTTAGAAGAGGACGTGGACACGGCTCAGGGAACGGTAAGACAGCCGGTAAGGGTCACAAGGGTCAGAAGGCTCGTTCAGGTGCACCCAGGATCGGTTTCGAAGGCGGTCAGATGCCCTTATACAGAAGAATCCCCAAGAGAGGATTCAAGAACAGGAATACCAAGGAGATCGTTGCCATCAACATGTCGGCACTTGAAGTGTTTGAAGATGGTGCAACTGTTACGGTAGATGCAATGAAAGAGATCGGCATCATCAAGAATCCCAAGGATGGTGTTAAGATCTTAGGATCAGGAGAACTTACCAAGAAGCTTACAGTCCAGGCTAATGCTTTTTCGGCATCGGCAAAGGAGAAGATTGAAGGCCTTGGTGGAAAAGCAGAGGTGATCTAATGCTGGAAACTGTTAAAAATGCCTTTAAGATCAAGGATATCAGAAGCAAGCTCATCTACACGCTCATCATGCTCGTAGTTGTAAGGCTTGGCTGTGAACTCCCTGTTCCCGGTGTTGACAGGAACTATTTTGCTAACTGGTTCGCACAACAGACCGGGGATGCATTCAGCTTTATGGATGCTTTTACAGGCGGTTCATTCCTGAACATGTCGGTGTTCGCACTTAACATCACACCGTACATTACTTCTTCGATCATCATGCAGCTTCTTACGATAGCTATTCCCAAGCTTGAAGAGATGCAGCGTGAAGGCGAAGACGGAAGAAAGAAAATTGCTTCGATCACACGTTACGTGACTGTTGGTCTGGCTCTCATGGAGTCATCTGCAATGGCTATCGGTTTCGGCCGTCAGGGTCTGTTACAGGATTTCAACGCGCTTAACGTGATCATGGTAATAACCGCTCTTACGGCAGGATCTGCTTTTATCATGTGGATCGGTGAGCGTATTACGGAAAACGGTGTTGGTAACGGTATATCGATCGTACTTACCATCAACATCATATCGAGGATCCCTCAGGATCTGAGATCTTTATGGAACCAGTTTGTAACGCCTCAGTTCGAAGCACACAAGTATGGTGCGGGAACTATCGCGATACTCATCATAGCAGTCATCATAATCGTTACTGTAATTCTTACCGTTATACTTAACGGTGCCGAGAGAAGGATCCCGGTTCAGTATGCCAAGAAGGTTCAGGGACGTAAGATGGTTGGCGGACAGTCGTCACATATTCCTCTTAAGGTTAATACCGGCGGCGTTATCCCGATCATCTTTGCATCAAGCCTTATGCAGCTTCCCGGAGTTATCTCTTCCTTCTTCGGAAGCAAGAATGCAACCGGATGGCAGAAGTTCCTGTACTTCCTTAATTCAGGAAACTGGTTCAAGAAGGGTGCATGGGCTTATACATGGGGCGCACTTTTCTATGTGGTACTTGTAGTGTTCTTTGCATATTTCTATACTTCGATCACTTTCAATCCGATGGAAGTTGCCGAGAACATGAAGAAGTCGGGCGGATTCATTCCCGGTACACGTCCGGGCAAGCCCACCCAGGACTATCTTAACAAAGTGCTTAATTACATCGTATTCATCGGTGCCGTAGGTCTTATAATCGTTGCGATCATCCCGATCATCTTTAACGGACTGTTCGGAGCGAGCGTATCATTCGGCGGCACAAGCCTTATCATCATAGTCGGCGTTATACTTGAGACGATGAAACAGATAGAATCCCAGATGCTTGTAAGAAATTACAAGGGATTCCTTAACGATTAATGCAGATAGGAGGGACCCGCAAAGCGGGAAGAACCTGTCTGCACGTGGAGGGCCCTGTCGCCGCAGGCGACTTTAATGCCCGACACTCAATATAATGAACAGCGCCCCTGTCTTTTGACCGGGGTTCCTGCTGTTTATAGAGGAGTAGAACATGAAGATAATCATGCTTGGAGCGCCCGGCGCAGGTAAAGGAACGCAGGCAAAGCTCATAGCGGAAAAGTATAACATCCCGCATATATCAACAGGGGATATCTTCCGAGCAAACATCAAAGAAGGTACCGAGCTCGGAAAAGAAGCAAAGCAGTATATGGATAAGGGACAACTTGTTCCCGATGAACTGACCGTTCGGATACTGCTTGACAGAGTGGCAAAGGATGACTGCAAGAACGGATATGTTCTTGACGGATTCCCCAGAACGATCCCTCAGGCGGAAGTACTTGATACCGAAGTTGCAAAGCTCGGTGACAAGATCGATTTTGCGATAGATGTGGCTGTTCCGGATGAGAACATCATAAAGAGGATGAGCGGAAGACGTTCGTGTCCGGGATGCGGCAGGACTTACCATATAGTTCACATACCGCCGAAGAAGGAGGGCATATGTGACGACTGCGGAAAAGAGCTTGTTCTTCGCGATGACGACAAGCCGGAAACGGTAAAGAGCCGCCTTGACGTATATCACAAGCAGACACAGCCGCTCATAGATTACTACAGTAAGCAGAACATTCTCAGAACGGTCGACGGAACAAAGGATATGGATGATGTATTTACCGCCATTACCGCGCTTCTGGAGGCATAAGATGGCTGTTACGATCAAGTCCGAACGTGAGATAGATCTGATGAGAACATCCTGCAGACTTCTTGAGGAAGTGCATGATGAACTCGGAAGGTTCATAAAGCCTGGGATATCAACATGGGATATCAATAAATACGGTGAGCAGCTGATCCGTGAAAGGAACGGCATTCCGAATTTTCTTAATTATAACGGTTATCCGGCAAGCATTTGTGTCTCGGTCAATGAGGAAGTGGTCCACGGTATCCCGAGAAAAGACCGTATCCTCATGGAAGGCGATATAGTAAGCCTTGATGCCGGACTTATCTACAAAGGATATCATTCGGATGCCGCAAGGACGTACCCTGTAGGGACCGTGGCACCGGAAGTTCAACAGCTTATAGATGTTACGAAGCAGTCGTTCTTTGAAGGGATCAAGATGGCGAAAGCCGGAAATCACCTGTACGACATATCAAATGCGATAGATGATTTTATCAAACCGTACGGTTACGGCATCGTAAGAGACCTGGTAGGTCACGGTATCGGAACCTCGCTTCACGAGGACCCGCAGATCCCGAACTTCCGCCAGCACAGACGCGGGATCAAGCTCATGCCCGGCATGACGCTTGCCATAGAACCCATGATCAATCTCGGGAGATATGATGTGGAATGGCTGGACGATGACTGGACGGTTGTCGCTGAAGACGGACTTCCTTCGGCGCATTATGAAAACACGATACTAATCAC